>DAOVYC010000097.1 GCA_030635805.1 bacterium
CAAATCTTAAAAATTCAAACCACTCCCGATTCGGAAGGTATTTTTCAAGTGGAAATTCCCGAAGAAATCATAGACCGCAATTTTGAAATTGTCGTCCAACAGCAGGGCTCGGAAACTCGTATTCTTAATCTTAGCGCCAAAGATGAAAAAGAGGCGCTCAATTTTACGGTCGACGCCATTAACGAAGTGGAAATTCCACTTGTAAATAATATTGCCGGAAATGTTAACGTTGAAATCCAAAAAGAAGGTTCTCTCACTCTTTACGGGACACTTACCAACCCCCTGATTCCCAACAATATCACCCTGACTGCCAGGATTCAAAAATTGGAAAGCAATGAATCTCAAGCCGCCTCGTTTGTTGTCCAAAAAAACAGTCTCGGATTATTTGCCATAAATCTCCCTAATATTGGAGTGGGGAAATATTTCATCACCGTCCAGTCTTCCGACAGCTCAAGCCTGGGTCCAAGCATCAAAATTCCCCTCACCGTAAAACTCGTCGAAAACGAAAAATTCATTACTAAATCTTCCAAGAAGATAAACCTCGGAACCCTCCTTTTCGCCATTTTTGTCGGCACCCTTTCCATCTACACTTTTTTCTTTAGTAAGAAACGAAAACAACCCGATCTTCCGGAAGAAGCCGAAAATCCGGCCAAACCCGAACCAAAAACAGAAAAAGACTTGTTTTAACCCGTCTTCCCCGTACAGACATCAAATCCACTCCAGCTCTTCCAGTTGGGGCAGGTTTTCAGCCTGCTCCGCTACCAGAAACACTATTTTCTCGTTTGGGAATACATTTCATATTCCCGTAGAAACACGATATTTAGATCCTGAGCTTGCCGAAGGAATCGCGTCTCACAGCCATTTTCTTGACAAAAAAACCCATCAAAGATACAATCCCTAACCAATTTGACTTGTTTAAAATTAGTTGTGATATTACTTGACAAATTTACTATTTTATAGTAATATCCTCACATCATCCGTTCCGACACGCTTTACTCGTTATAGTTGGGTTAACACCGGTTTTCCCCTGTTTCCATCCCAAGCGTCTTACGGTTCTTACAGATCCTGAGCCCCCCGCCCCTTGACATCCCGTTTTCAGAGAGCTAACACAAAGATACTAAACCCCCTCCCTCCGCTCGTACCGGCTCCTTCCGCTCCTGCCCCTTAGTATTTCCGTAGTGGCTCTCTGGGTTACCGCAAACTACCTGCTGTAGTCAAAAGCCCCCGTCCAACGAGGCGCTTTTGCTCGCAAAATAGCTAGTTTGCATCACAGTTGGTAGACTGAAAAGCCAATAAATCCCCCGATTTATCAGTTTTTCTGTCTGCCAACAAACGTTTTGTTGGCATTTTTCAAAAAACAATTTTCCTAAAAGGAGGAAATTATGACTGATTCTACTGATTCTGAAACAACCCCTGCAACAAGTGCTGCAACAACCGATGATACAAAAAGTTACGGAAAGAAACTTTTTGGTTTTTTTAAGCTTCTCGTCAACTTTCTCGGTTGGATATGTATTGTATTACTTGCTCTTTACCTGCTTGGGAAAACCGGAATTGTGGTGACGAAGATGCCAAGAATAATAATGCCAAGTTCAGATTTATATGAAGAACTTGAAGAAAGAGATGCTGCTGAAGCTACTGCTGATGATGAAGATGCTGACCCTGTAACTCCTGTTGTTGAAGCTCCTGATATTAAAGAAACTCCTGATGTTAAAGAAACTCCTGATGTTAATACTGAACAAGGTGATGATACTGAAACCCCTGCAATCGTTGATACTTCTTTCTCATTCCCCATCAGCGACATCAAAAACACTGCAGTCTCAACATTGACAACTGCAATTGCAGTTGCTCAAGAACTCAAAAGTGATGACAAAAGCAAAAACAAACACCTGGAAGATTTGATAGTCGATTTAAGTGACATTAAGAACCAGCTTGAAGGAGACAAGGTAGTGGCTAGCACTATAACCGACGCTACTATTTCTGCAAGAGATTACATGAACATTCTTGGGTATGATACTAGAAAATTCATGATTTTTGGACAAGAACTTCAAGAACCATTCGGTTTCGAATTCGGTGAAGACTTTTTCAAGTAACCCACGCCACCCAAACACCCCCGTATCTTACATACGGGGTGTTTTTCATGCTTGGATTTACAGTTGTCTGAACCATGATTTACCTGATTAAAGGATGGGCATGATTGAGTCTCACCCCCTTAATCCCTTTCACCCCGACCATGTCGGGACAAGCAAGGGGGGAGATAACAATGTTTCCCCCCTCAGGGAGGGGGGACACCAAGGGGGGCAAAACCGAAACCCAGTACGGACAGATTACAATCCGCCCCCGCACCCATTTTACACCTCAAAAACCCCAAAAAAACCCCCAAAACCATTGAAAAAACCCCAAAAACCTGCTATACTTACATGATATTAAAGAAATAATATCCCCTCCCTTTTTGACTTTTTAATTTTTCCTTTTGACTTTTCAAACTATGTCCAAAAAACACTATACGGGTTCTCAGATAAAAGAGCTCATCAACGGCATTGATGAGCTTACTGACGAGCAAAAACAAGAATACTCTGCCAACCTGGAAGGGCTCACCGATAAGCAATTGCAGCAATATGCGGAACTTTTTGTCCACGCCAAAGAAAAATTTCAGGAAGTCGAGGAAGAATATCTTCCAAAACTTAACGAACTTTATAAACAAAAAATTGCAAAAATCAAAGAATTTGTAAAAAAGATTCTTCCTAAATTCAGAAAAAAACACGAAAAACAAGAACAAAAAGCGGAAGAAAAAGAATCTGAAGAATTACTAAAGCAGCTAGAAGATATCTAGTTTTCGCTTCCTATAACCCATGAGACCTCCGTAACCCTCAATCCCCATGAAACCTACTCTCCTTTTCCCCTTCTCATTTCTCAATAACATCTTTTCCGGTGAAAAGAGGCTGGTTTATGGTTTCCAAACATCAGAAAAATCCGGTAAAGAAACAACTACTGAAAAAGAAGCTGCTAAGCTTCAAAAAATTGAGGCTGAAGGCATCCCCAAGTTAGAAAAAGAGAGGGACACCCTTACAGAAACCATAAACAATAGCAAAACTTCTACTCTGGAAGCCATCAATGCCTTACCTAAAAATCTTCAAACCTCTGCACGCGCAGAATTCAACAAATACCTACGAGAAATAAACGCGGACATCAAAGAAGCGGTAGCCACTTTTACCGAGGTAACCAACGTTGTCCAGGCAACACTTGCCTCCGATGTTGCTGAATTCATGAGCCACGGTGCACCAACTGCAGAAACACCACGAATAGGCGCTCTGGCAAAAATTGACGCCATAGTTAACAAACTCAAAGAAGATAGTGCCTTCCGAGAAGAATTTAACGAGTGGGTCGATAAAGCTGAGGAAGTGGGTAAACAGGCCGAAGCCATGAATGTAAATTATTACAACCTGGATTTCGCCTCCGGACCATATGTTTCGGTTAATGGAAATGGAATAACCGCAATGAGAGAAAAACTACAAGGAATTGTAAATCTCGAGAAGATCCATTCCGGTGATATCAGTTTAAATAACCTGGGTCGAATTGACGAAATAATTCGTGAGTTTAGAGACACAGACAGCACCGGCAGAAAAACAATACTAGACAATCATAATGGTATTCTCTTTTTTCGCGGTCCGGGTCAACAGGTAATTCAGGCTATTCCCCTTTATCAACAAACAAGCACTGTAGCTCATGCTCCGCGACTTTCAATAAAACTGGATAATTCCGGTCCTCAGAAACTTATCATAGAGGATCCCATGAAAAAAACTCCCAAGGGAGATTCGCTGAAACTCGAA
>DAOVYC010000079.1 GCA_030635805.1 bacterium
TCAATACCCCTTCCTAATTCTGCTCCAATTCCTATTTCTTTATCTAAGTATGACATGCCAAGCAATTGAAAGCGAAATAAAGATTCCTTCTCGTTCCAATCAATTTTCCGACCATCCTTTTTTCTTATTATTTTAATTCCTCTACTGAAATTTTGCGAGAACAAATCAATAAATCTACTAGGTCCAACTCCAATAAAGGTGCTAAGAACAACCTCTTCCTCTCTTTTACCAGACCCCAATGAATCATCATGGAGTTGGAGAGCCTTACTTTTTTCATATGGTTCAACAAAAACCACACGTTTGATTCCAGACGCTATGATATGTTTAGCACAATTATGGCATGGATATGTTGTAGCATACAGCGTTCCCCCTTTTGGACTAACACCCATGCGAGAACAAGCAAGTAAAGCCTCCATTTCAGCATGAACAATTCTACCATATTCTGTAATCTCACCTAGTCCAGACCTATTAAGAATGGTCAAAATAGGTTTAATGATAGATTTTTCTATTTTTAATTTAATAATTTTTTTTAAAATTCGTGAGGCAATCCTTTTCTTTTCTTTCTCATTAGGATCGTACCCTTTTCTAAAATCTCTTGCATCATTCAAATCTCCTTCCCAATATGAGCCACCACCGTATTTCGGTACTTCATTGCAACCTGTTGATATTACTTCTCCATTTTGATTTGTGATAACCGCACCGACTTGCCGAGATAAATCGCTAGAGCGAAAAGACGATGTAAATGCTAAATACATTCCAAATTCATCTTTTGACGGTGTAATATATGGACTGCAAAAAATTAAATCAAAAAATCTTTTTAAATGTTTTTCAAAATCAACATCATTGACATCGAAAAAAACATCTGAAGTTGAGAATGAATCTCTTGTCCGTTGACCAAATTCTACATCCTCATCTTCATCCCTATTTATTAACTTATTTGCCTGGGCCTTCGTCATATTAAGCTTCTCATGCAAATACTTCTCTTTGTCTTTTCTAGAGCTAAAGAACCCTAATTGAAAATATCCCTTACCATAAACAGTCTTATAAAGCTTAGCCTCCCCTAGAGTCTTAATTGATCGGAATATATATGCATTATTTTCCTTTGGACGATCAGACCCTCTTATATCTTGCACTTTTAATATTGAACACCTCGCCAAAATATCATCTCTATCTTCACCGGATCTTGCCTCATCTCCAGCAGTCATTGCTGTATTAATACGGGTATACTCTGATGATTCATCAATTTTGGTTTCCACTCCTTTAACACTATGAATCAGGCTACTTAATCTAATTGTATGGGGATTGTAATTATACTGACTGGAGAGAAAATTCTCAATCTGCTCAGTTACATAGTTTGAATCGGTTCCTACCGGAGCAACTAATCCTAGAAATATCTCTGAATGAAATGGCTTTTTCATGTCTTGATACGTAATAAATATCTTATTGGGACAATATTCTAACCCTTATTTTCAATTAACACAAGACTCAATTTTTAACAACTTTTCCATAGAGTGTCGATTACTTTAATCTCCACCATCATTTTCGACCTTCAGGTCTCCCACCTGACCTCTCTTTCAGTAACTAGCTACTTATTCTCAATAATTTCAGTTATTCGACGATTTTAGTTAACAGTCATAAACGTGTTTCAGCTTTATTGAATTATCGGCCATTATTCCATTAACCACGCGCCAGTAACGAAAACAGCGATCAGAGAGAAAACGACGAATATGGTTGCATTTCTTCTCTCCTTTGACCGCTATTGATCTCTCTCATCCTCCCATCAATAAAACAATCTTTTCGCTGATTTTTATACTCCCTAACCCTTTGTCCCGTTAGGACATAAAAAATCCCCAGTAGGTTTCCCTAACTGGGGATTTTTTATCCGTTATGGGTTTCCCCTTAACGGTTACACTGGCGGGCCCGACCGGATTTGAACCGGCGATCTTCAGATCGACAATCTGACATGTTAACCAGACTACACCACGAGCCCGTAAAGCCTGAAACAAGGGTGTAGTTTAATATTAAAACCCTATTTTGTAAAGTGAAAAATAGCTCTCACCTCCATCATTATTCCACAGCTCGCCCAGAACGCTAAACATCTTTCTCTGAGAATAAAACTCATGTAGAAGATCTTCCCTATTACCAGTAGATCGTGCATTCTTTTTATCCAAGATATTTGCCTTGCCTTTCAATCTGTTCTTATGGCATAAATGCGTTGGAATCGACAGCCGACCATGTTACACTCAAAATAATGCGGATAAAAGACAAAATTAAGAATTTTCTTCTGATCCTCTCTAAAAGAAAAAAGCTCCTATTTTTCCTGCTGACATTGATATCGGGAATATCCACCTTATGGCTGTTTCACGATTTCCAATATTTTCTCTCACAGGGAGACCACGGCCGCGAGCTCTACGCCTTTGAAGCAACCATGGAAGGACAAGCCCCTTATAAAGATTATTGGTGGGTTTATGGCCCCCTAACGCCGTATTACTATAGTATCTTCTTCAAATTATTCGGCATTGATATCAGCAGCATCCTTTTAGGGAAATTTCTTTTAAATCTTGTAGCCGGCATCTTTTTCTTTGCAAGCCTCTCCTTTCTCATTTCCCCCGCTTTGGTCTATGTCGCCACTCTCTGGTTCTGGATCTGGACCCTTAAACCAACCTTTTTCTTTACCTACAATCATATCGCTGGAATCGCGTGCCTGCTGGCTGTTGTTTATTTTATGCTTAATTATTTCCGTAATAAAAATTTGGTATCCCTGTATATCGCCCTTCTAACCACATTTGCCCTTTCTCTTATTAAGATAAATTTTGGCATCACCACCCTTACCGCTCTTATTCTATTTACTTATTTGTCTGACCGGTTTCATAAAACACCCGCGTCAAAAAGAAAAAAATATTTTTATTTGGCTTCCATCATCGGACTACCCACAACTGTTTTCCTTGTTTATTGGAATCTTTTAAAAACATTACCCGTGTACGCTATCCGGCAATGCCTGCCGTACCTGGCAAGCGACCATCCATACAATACAAACATCCTAACAACTTTTAAGATCTGGTGGAAAAACATCTCCCTTAGCATCAATTTGAATTGGCCAATCTGTATATTTACGGGACTGCTCGCGCTCTACATCTTGCAATCCCTGGGAAATTTATATAAAAATAAGCTTAACGGAGTCCATAAAAAAGAGTTCACCTGCGCCATGCTCCTGTTTCTATCCTTTTATTTTCTGAACATGCATGAATATTTTGTGAGTGCCGTCACTTACAGGACGTACTGGGCGGAACCTTTCGGCATATTACTTGTTTCTTTGTTTATCGGTCTTGCCATCAAGAACTCCCCAAAGAGGTTACAAATACCGCTCATTCTCATTCTGTTTGCCGCTATATTCATCAAGTTTAATTACGAGACAGAACGTGTCCGGGTTTTTAGAAACTCAAGTAAAGATTTAGAATTGCCCCGGGCCCGTATCTTGACACTCAATTCTGATTCATGGAAGAAGACCGTCCGGCAAACAACCGCTTTTCTTAAAAAAGAACTTTCCCCTGAAGAGAATTTTCTCGCGCTCCCCTATGACCCTCTCTATTATTATTTAACCGGTAAAAAAAGCCCGACACGGCAATTGATCTTTTTCCAACACATCAAAATCCCGGAAGAGCAAGAAAGAAAAATCATTCAGGAACTAGAATACAAGCAAATAAATTATGTGCTGCTTTCCAACCGGTCTGATTCTGACGAGCTTGGCCTGGGAGTTTTCGGAAAAACCTATTGTCCCCTTCTGGGAAAATATATCTTCGAGAATTTCACGGTCATTAAGCAAATCGGCAACTGGAATGACCCTCCTGGCTGGATATCAAATCATGGCGTGCGGATTTTAAGAAGAAAATAGCGCGAGGATCCGAAATAGAACCCTCCCCTTCGGTGGGTCTCGCTTAAAATCCCTGATTCCGGGCGAGCCTCTCCATATCAAAAGGCATCCTTTTTAGGGATGCCTTTTGATATGGTGGGCGATGAAGGGCTCGTCCTCGCCTTCCTAACGCTTTTAGATGAAGCGAGGACGTACTCATTTCCTTCAAATCGTATGTGGAAAAATGAGTACGAACCCTCGACCCCCTGACCGAAACTAGTGCGCTTAAAACCGTCATCATCGCACTCCTTTTAAACAATGGGCGATGAAGGACTCGAACCCTCGACCCTCTGAATGTAAATCAGATGCTCTAACCAACTGAGCTAATCGCCCGAAAGTCAAAACAATGTAACAGAATTCGGGATATAATGCAAATTAAAATACCTTCTACCCAGCCAACATCCCGACTTTGCCAAGCAAGA
>DAOVYC010000044.1 GCA_030635805.1 bacterium
CTTGGAGTTTCGAAGTATTTGGGATTTGTAGTTTGGTGCTTGGGATTTACTTTTTTTGTATTACAAAAAAAGATCACTAGATGAAATGCCTGTGAGCGTAGATCGAAGCTGACTCGGAAGCGTTCCCAGGAGAGACATATTTACCACAGTGGTGCCATATAGAATATGGGTAGACCAGGTCTGTGTTACCCCCACGGGGAACTGCCTTCCGGGTACACTTCGGTCTGCGTAACTACGCAGGATCTCATCTAGGTGATCGTATTATTATAACATTTTTGGATAGTTCGGTAAATAGCAAAAACAGGCTCATTGTAAAATTACAAGATTACAAGATTCAAGATTACAAAATTACAAATCATGAAGTATGAATCATGAAGCATGAAGAAGGAGCTGCGGGGCTGTTTATTCTTCCATCACCTCATTATCTTCGATTTCCGGGGCTTCCTTCTTCGCTGAAGCTTCCTTCTTCGCCGAAGCTTCGAAGGACGAATCACTTGGTTGTTCCGGAGTCTGAGGTGTTTTTAACGGGACTTCAGGAATATCCGATACTACCGGAATTTCTTCAGAATTTAGCTCTTCTTCGTTTTTTTCATTTTTTAAATCCTGGAAATAAGATCGGGTTAACCATCCAAGACCAATACCGAGTGCGGCGGTAATGAGCATGGGGACAGTGATAGGTATACTCATGCTACTAAAGAAAAACAGAAACATTGCTGGATAAGCAATATTCTCGAAAGCAAGAATAAGGATAATTATTACGAGAATAATGATCGAATAGAATTTTAATTGCTTCATTTTTATTGAGGTAAGATTTTATGAACAGTTTTTTGCATCTTGAGTTGATGCTTGAGTGATACGTAATTTTGAGAACCTTTTTCGAATTTTTTTCTAATATTATCCTGCTCTTTTTCATCATATCTTTCAAGTATTTTCTTGATCTCCCGGTCGGCTTCTTCGTCTGTTACTTCAATTTTTTCCAGTTTGGAAATTTCATAAATTCCCAGCTGGAGCTTAACTCGGTTTTCCGCTTCCGGCTTTAGACTTTCCTTGAATTCTTCCTCCGTTTTCTTTAAATGCTGAAGGTAAACTTCAAAAGACAAGCCCTGATACACAATACGTTGTTTAATCTCTTTAATCATTTGCTCCTGTTCTTCTTTAATGAGGACTTCGGGTAACTCTGTCTTGATAAGACTAATAAGTTTACTATAGAACTCATTTTCCACTCGTTGTTTTTCATTTTCCTTACCCTGTTTCTGCAGAGTTGATTCTATTTCTTTTTCGAATTCTTCTTTTTTCATTTCTTTTCCAAATACTTTTTTGGTTAATTCTCCGTCAATTTCCGGTGTTTGAAGTTCTTCGATGCGATTTACCTTTACTTTAAACACTATTTTTTTCCCGGCTATGTTCTTATTGTGATAATCTTTGGGGAAAGTGATTTCAAACTCTTTTTCCCCGCCCTTTTTTAGGCCTATAATTTCATCTTCGAAACCGGGAGCCATATTCTCCTCACCGATAATAATGGGGTGATTTTTGGAGGCAGTGTTATCTAACGGAACACCATCCGGTGTTTTTCCTTCAAAATCAATTTCAGCCTTATCTCCTTTTTGTACAGCCCTGTCTACTTCCTTTCCTATTCTATTTCTTTTGAGAATATCTTCAATTACCTGATCTGCCTCTTTTTTGGTAATGTTTACCTCTTTTTTATCTACGGTTATGTTCTTATATTCTCCTATGACGAGTTCCGGTCTTACGGGTACTTTCCATTTAAGGCTGAGAGGAGAAAAAGCTTCAATTTCTAGTTGTGGTTCGCCAATAGGGTAAATTTTATTTTCCTCAATAGCTTTCACCCAAATATCCGGTAAAGCATTATGAACAACCTGAATCTTCAACTTTTCGGGATCTATATGCTCTCTGGCTACTTTTTCCGGGATACATCCCTCACGAAACCCCTTAATATTAAGCTTGGAAGAAAGCTCTTTTAGGGATTGTTCTTCATATTTTTCTAAAAGTTTTTCGTCGATATCGGAGACGATAATTTCAACTTCTGATTTTGGGAGGTTTTTGATGGTAAATTTCATCTTTATTTGGTTAATTTCCGCAGTATTGTAAAGGAAAAGCTTGAAACATGAAACATAAAACTTAAAACACGGAATGGGGGACAGATTTTTTTATGTTTTAGATGGATTTTTATGCTTATATTTGCTATAATGTACAAATGAATAGAGGATTTTTATCCTGGAAATATGGCAAAAAGTGTTCAAAGTACTTCCCTGATTATACCGGCTGACACTCGGTTTGTGGCCAGTGTTCGGGTTTTTGCTTATGAATTTATGAAACAAGTTAAGGCGTCCGAGAAAGACGCAAAGAGAACTGAGTTTATCGTGGGTGAATTATGCACTAATGCTATTGAGTATGGGAAATCCGTTTCGGCCAGTGTACAGCTTAAATTGATTTTAGAAGGGTCCAATTCGATGAGAATTGAATGTATTAACTCACTGGAAGATTCTTCCATTACGGCAGAGAGCATTGTAGAACGGTTTCATAAAGAAGTGGATGAAAGCTCTAAGCGGGGGAGAGGTCTTTTTGTTGTTCGTCAGTGGACAAAAAACGCACTTATTGAAGAGATAGATGGTGGCATTAAGATTTCTGTTGTACAATTATTCTAGATTTATAATCTTATGTTTTTATTATGTCAGATGTTCAAGTAAATATTTCCCCTATCGAAGGAGCCGGTGCCGATAAAGCATATATTATTGCTATAAGTGGGCAGTTGGATGAGACAAATGTGGATGAGCAATCTAAGCAGATTTATGACCTTCTTGAAAAAGAAGGCGCAAAGATCAATATTATTTTAGATATTAGTGAACTTACCTACATGAATTCCAAGTCGATTGGATATCTTACCGACTGGTATACGAAGGTGAACGAAGCTGGTGGCAAGCTTGTAGTGTCCGGGGCTCAGGATAGTGTTTTGGATGTGCTTACGGTGGTGGGGATTACCAATTTGATTCAGCACTATCCCAAATTAGACGAAGCCAAGCAAGCCCTTTCAGCTTAGTAATGATATGAAATTTGATGTTGTAACTATTGGTAGCGCTGTTTTTGATCTCTTTCTCCGACCGGAGAAAGAGTCTATTTTTCATATGGACACCAAAGGAGGATCACATACTTTTTTGGCCTTTCCCCATGGTGAAAAACTTGAAATAGGTGATATTCATCGTGAGTTTGGCGGCGGGGCTTCCAATGTTGCCGTAAATGTTTCGGTAATGGGTCTGAAGTCCGCAATTGTTGCCAGAATTGCGGATGATCATTACGGAAATAACATTGTGAAAAATTTCAAAAAACAGAAAGTTTGTATTGATGGTTTGGAATTAATAAAGAATGAGAAAAGCGGGTTTTCGGTTATCATTAATTCATATGATGGTGAACGTACGGTTCTTTATTCACGTGGAGTGAACAATCTCAGTCCAAAAAAATCAATATCAAAAATGATTAGTAATGGTAAGTGGGTTCATATCACCTCGCTTCCGGATGATATAGATGTTCTGCTTGATACTGTTTTGAAGGGTAAAAAAAAGAGGAAAGGGCTTAAAATATCCTGGAATCCGGGAACTCATCAGCTTAAAAAAGGGTTTATGTATTTTAAGAGATTTTTGAATAAAACAGATGTCTTGTTTTTAAATCGTGAAGAGCTGGAGCTTTTCTCCCACACTAAATCCTGTCGGTACAAAAAATCGATTCAGAAAAAAATCATTAATTCTTATCATGAAAAGATGGTATCCCATAAAAAAGATTCTCTTTTCTGTGTTTATGATATCCGTAAGCCGGTGAGGAAATTATTACAAGCAGGGGTAAAGGTGGTGGTGGTGACCGATGGGCGAAGAGGAGCTCAGTATTTTGATAAAAATAATCACTTTTTTGTTCCTTGCGGAGAAAATACTCCCGTAGCAACCCTGGGGGCGGGTGATGCTTTTTGTTCCGGTTTTATTGCCGGAATGATATATAGTGAAGAACTGCAGATAGCTCTTAAGTACGCTACGTTGAATGCCGGTTCGGTGGTTTCGAAGTTTGGGGCTCAGGAGGGGATCATGAAAAGAAAAGAGCTTGAGAAGAAGATTGATGAGTTTCAAGTACTGGATATGAATTAGATACTGGGGCCAGGAAGGAGTATGAGTGTTGTAATTAGAGACATGACGTATTAGAATTGACGGGATTTTTTTAGATGTGTTTTATGTATCCAATTCTTTTTTCCATTGGACCGGTTTCTTTTCATTCGTATGGAGTGATTGTATCTATTGGATTTTTTGTTGCGGCTCTTTTTCTTATTCGCCTGACTGAAAAAGCTTCGTTGAATTTGCAGTTTGTTGCCGATCACTTTTTTCCGTTTCTTATTTTATCCTTCATAGGGGCCAGAATTTCATATGTTCTGTTGTACTGGGAAGAGTTTTCTTTTGATTTGTGGAGAATTCTTTATATATGGGAAGGGGGATTTTTACTGTGGGGAGGGATAATCTCTTTTCTTTTGGTTTTTTACTATTATTCCAAGCGTAATAAAGAAGATTTTTCTTTATGGTTAAGTGTATTTATTACCCCGTCTATTTTGTGGTCCTTTTTTGAGAGTATTGGAGCTTTTTTGGATGGGAGAGATTTTGGAACTCAAACAACCCTTCCCTGGGGAGTTCAATTTGATAATCCGGCTGTGCCGTTTGCCGGCGTATCTGTTCATCCGACACAATTATATTGCGCCTTCTTTTTTATTTTATTTTTTCTATGGTTGAAAATGAAGTGGAGAAATAAAAGCAATGTTTTGAAAATGTTTGGATATGCTGGTATTTTTATATATTCGGTTTTTATGTTTCTGATTGATTTTTTTCATGGAGATTTTATTCCGTATTTTTTTGGACTTCGAGCGACGCAAGTTATATCACTTTTGGTTGCTATTTTTTTCCTAATTCATTATTTATTAAAAAGATCCAGTGTTAAAACTATATAATTTATATCATGGAAATATTTGAGCAAATAAATTCATTCATGTCTTCAGAATACTTTAAATGGGTTGTTTATGGTATTTTGACATATCTGGGAATTTTGTGGTTGGCCCTGATCGCCTGGGTTGCCCGTGATGTGATTGGGAGATCAAGAAGTCTTTTTTTTCAGACGGTTATGATTTTGTTAAACATGGTGCTCCCTGTTTTTGGTTTATTTGTTTATTTGCTTCTTCGTCCTCCAAAGACCCTCATGGAGAGATATTACGATGAGGTGGAGATGAGGCTTTTGAAGGAAGCGACAGAAGAGGGAGGGGAAGCAGTAAGTAGTAAGCAGGAGTCAAAAGGGAAAAGGGGAAGGAATAAGGAATAAGATCAGGTAAGGTGGAATTCGAGACGCTTAGCGATGTACTGGATTTTTTGGGTATTGACAAATACAAAGTGGTCCAGCTTTTCCACATATTCTATAAGAATATTGGATAATTTTAAGCAGGGAGCTTCTGAATTAAAAAAAGAATCTTTGGTTCCGGTAAGAATAATAATTTTTGTTTTTTCAGTGAATTTTATATTTTTGTAAGTGTCTTTGATGAGCTTAAAATTAAGAGTTCTAATTAATCTAAATACAGACCAGTTGTTGTTTTTTCTTACGTTTTTTCTCCATTTTGCAAAAAAATTCTGACCAAGTCCGCTGCTAAGATTTTTTATAAAATTTCGTTTTCCAATTTCTTTTAGGCTTTTATTTATCGGAGCGATCATGATAACTTTTTTTATCATACTGCTGTGTGTTTCGGCAAAGTCGTTGGCAATGCTACAACCAAGCGAATATCCAACTATAATTATGTTTTTTCTAATTTTTTC
>DAOVYC010000108.1 GCA_030635805.1 bacterium
AATATATTAGCTGGGGAGCTTTTTATTTTGTGCTTGTTCCCGGGTCTTTGTGGTTAATTGTGGCTATCGCGGCCAATATACTTTTTGTGTATGTAAAGTTTTTTCTGGTGTTGCGTCAAATGCATATAGGTGAAGCTATAAAAGCCAGTTCACGATTTGTTATTCGCTATTTTAGCGAAACGATAGTTGTATTTTTGCTTTTGATTATAATTGCCGCACGTGTAATTTTGAATATAGTACTTGTTTTTATTGTTCCGGTGGTGATAACAAGTGTTTTGGTTTACTTCATCCAGGCTCTTATTGGCTATCAGGTTATGATAATGATAATTTTGGGATTGATAATGCTTGTGTTTGCTTCCTGGATTTATGGAAATTTCCTTGTATTTACTCAGGCGGTGTGGGAATTGACATTTATTGAATTGGAAAAGAAAGACCGGGTATTTGAAGAGGAACAAGGGAATGGCTAGTACACAACAATCTTATCTAAAAGATTAAAATGATCGTTCCGGTAGAATTTCAGATCATGATTTCCAGCATGCTCCCGGTGACGGAGCTACGTGGAGCTATACCCTGGTTTTTGGCGACACGACCGGATTTGTCGGTGTGGCTGGTTTTTACCCTGGCGGTAGTCGGCAATATTTTGCCGACCTTTTTTCTGCTCTGGTTTTTGCCAAAATTCACCGATTTTGTTCAAAAACATTTTCCCGACCATAATTTTCTGAAGAAAATTATTAACTGGGTTTACAAAAGATCTCACTCAAAACATAGCGAGAAGTTTTATCGCTATGGTTCTTTGGCACTGATAATTGTGGTAGCTATCCCCCTCCCCGGAACGGGAAGCTGGACGGGGACACTGCTGGCTTTTCTTTTTAATATTCCCTACTGGAAAGCTATGGGGCTTATTTCTATCGGGGTCGTAATTGCGGGACTGGTTGTTACCGGGGTTTCCCTGGGGGGGATTGATCTGTTCCGAATGATGGGGTGAAAAGAAAGGAAGCAATTTGCTCGTGAGCACTATCTTCCGTATTAGGATCAAAATCCGGTATAAGAATGGTTTGCATTAGAAGTAATTGAATCTTTTTGCGGAACTCACGAATAGCATTCTCTCCTTTTGGGGGGCTTGAGAGAACATCGTCTAGTTTAAAACCATTATCTTGAATTTTTTCCCATAATTCTTCGATAAATATTTGTTCTTTTTTTTTAAGATTGAAGAAAATACTCTTTGGACGCATGGAACCTATGAAATCTGCCCCCAGATTTCCTTCCTCTTCCAATTCATTGGCTTCTTCAGTTGTCAGCTTATTAATTTCTTTGTCTGTCGGGGTATTGGGCATTCCCATGTTGTTGATAAGAAAACTAAGACTTATTTATAAACTCTAGGCTGGTTTATGTCAAGAAAGACGGAGGAGTTTGAGATGATCGGTTTGACCGCTGATAATGGAAATTTGGTTTTTTGATACGCCGAGAAGTTTGGAGAGGTATTTAATAAGCTCTTGGTTGGCCTTCCCCTTCTCGGGTACGGCTTTGAGACGGATTTTCCAGGTTCCATCGTCGAGAATGTTAATGATTTTTGTTTTTGGGCTTTTGGGAATAACTTTGACGCGGAGATACTGGGGATCTTCAGTATTGAGCGACTGTTTGAATTTTTGGATGATCTCTTCCATGAGGGCACAAATTTAAGCAAATGTATTTCTGTTACTTCAGTTGACTCTTCCTCCATTTCTCAATTTCGGCATGATTTCCGGAAAGAAGAATGTCGGGGACTTTGAGTCCTTGGAAATCTGCGGGCTTGGTGTAATGGGGATACTCTTTTTTGCGCTTTAGAGCCTTGGTAAAGGAGTCCTGGAGATGGGAGTCCTCTTTACCAAGAACGCCCGGCTGAAGCCGGCTTATAGCATCGATGAGCACCATAGCCGGGAGCTCACCGCCGGTAAGAACGTAATCGCCGATGGATATCTCCTCGTCGATGAGTTCGTCGCGGACTCGCTGATCCACTCCTTCGTAGTGTCCGCAGAGAAGAGTGAGCTGGTTGTACCGGGCTAGTTTTTCGACCCGTGCCTGAGTGAGTCGCTTCCCCTGCGGAGTCAAAAATACTGTTCTCGTTTTTAATTTTGAATCTTGAATTTTGAATCTTGAATTTATTGACGCGAAAGCATCAAAGATCGGCTCGCATTTAAGAACCATGCCTGCGCCCCCGCCGTACGGCGTGTCATCTACGGTATGATGCTTGTCTTTGGCAAAATCCCGAAAGTTGATGAGGTTTACCTGAATTTTTTTTGATTTGATCGCTCGTTTAACAATACTCTCACCAAGAAACGAGGTGAAAAGTTCCGGGAAGAGAGTCAGGATGTTGAAATTCAAGATTACAAGATTCAAAATTATGAATTATGAATTATGAATCAGGAGAGGCTACAGGGCTACAATGGGACACGGATTTAACGAATCGAACGGATCTTAACGAATGTATTTCAGAACTTCTGAACTGTAAATTGTGAACTGTTTCTTGAATGTAAATTGTGAACTGTAAATTGTAAATTCTAGTTGCTTACTGCTAGCTTTAGCGTTTGGCCCATTGTGGTGATCTTCGAGCCTTCTTAAGCCCAGGTTTCTTTCTTTCCACCTTTCTGGAATCACGAGTAAGATAACCAAGTTTTTTTAGCTTGGGACGAAGAAGAACGTCAAATTCCGCTAAAGCCCTGGAAATACCGTGCCGGATGGCTTGCGCCTGCCCGGTGTTTCCACCACCTTCAACGCGAATAGTAAGGTCTACATTTTTGACATTATCGGTCGCTTTGAGTGGATCCAAAATGGTTCCCAGTTGCGTTGACACGGTAAAGAAACTTTTGGCCGGCTTTTCATTGATCTCAATTTTTCCTTGCCCATCAGGATACAATCGCACGGTAGCGATTGATGTTTTTCTTTTTCCGACGGCGTAAAAATATTTTCTGCTCATGAGGATTATTACTTATTAGTTAGATTTCCAGTTTTTCCGGTTTTTGCGCTTCGTGAGTGTGCTGTTCTCCGGCAAAGACTTTTAGTTTGGAAAACACGTTTTTGCGAAGCCTGTTAGCGGGAAGCATTCCTCTTACGGCATTTTCCAGAGCTTTGGTGGGATGTTTGATTATAAGTTCCTGGAGGGATGTTTCTTTTAAATTTCCCATGAATCCGCTGTGGGAATAATACTTTTTATCTTCAAGCTTGTTCCCGGTAACTCTGATCTTTTCGGCGTTGATCACGACAACGTAATCACCGCAGTCTACATGTGAAGAAAAATATGGTTTATTTTTCCCACGAAGGATAACAGCAAGCTTTACGGCAAGATCTCCAAGTGTCTTTCCTTCGGCATCAATAAGGTACCATTTTTGCTCTATTTCTGATTTTTTTTTGAAAGTGGTTTTCATTTTTTCTCTAAGTTAGAAGTTCTATTCGCACAACAGTAGCGTTATCTCCAGGTCTTTTTCTTAACTTTGTTATTCTTACACTGCTTCCTTTGGTGCTGAATTTTTCTTTCATTTCTTTGAATT
>DAOVYC010000152.1 GCA_030635805.1 bacterium
GGAGGAACAAGCAGTAAGCAGTAAGCTTGTAAGCAGTAAGCAGGAGGAAGAGGAAAAGGTGGAAACCCCTGAAACTCCGGAAAATCCGGAAGCTCCTGAAGCTCCTGAAGCCCCCGAGACTCCTAAGGCTCCGGAAACTCCGGAAACTCCGGAAACTTCTGAGACTCAAAATGAGGAGAAGGAATAATGAATAAGGAAGAAGGAATTAGGAAGGCGTTCGAAGGAACGTCTTTTTGAAATCCAATAGGGCAAAGTTTACCTCCAAGAAATTAATATTGTTGTATGGTTCAGCCTTTGGCTTAATAGGGTAAAGCTTGTCTCCAAGAAAAAATAAAACGTTATATTTATATTTATTTTTTCCTTGCGACATCTTTCGCTACGGATCTATTCGGCAAACTCGTAGCTCCTTCGCTTCAGAACGCTTTACTCGCTACTTAATCCAATATAAATTTCTTTGCGGTATCCTTCGCTTCATGAGCCTTAGACAAGCTCAGGCTCACTTCGCTACGGAACACTTTGCTCGCAATTATTCTTGGAGAAATTCTGAATTAAGGCTAAGGTGTCCTTATGAAAAAGGTGTTACTTGTTGGAAATTTTGGTGCCCAAAATAAAGGCGATGAACTTATCCTACAGGGGCTTTTGACTCTTTGCGGAGATTTAAAGCTGGAACCTTCAGTGGTAAGTCATAATCCAAAAAAGACGGCCGATGAATATACTGTTCCCAGTATCGCGCGTCTCCCGATCGGTTTTCGATCCTTATTTACATTTAGCTGGATAAAAACACTGAAAGAGTTTAGGCGATCCGATTACGTTATTTTGGGCGGTGGGGGTTTGTTTGTAGATCGCTTTAGACGGGCGGTAATGTTGTGGGGGATACATGGATTAGCCGCCATCTTGTTTCGCAAACCTCTTATAATGATCGGTCATTCTTTTGAGATAAAAAAAAGATCTTCGCGTTTTATTGTTAAATTTTTGTGCGGGAGGGCAAGAATGATAGCCGTTCGAGACGAGGCTTCTCTAAAATTTTTACAGAAAATTAATATATCCGGTGAGAAATGTTTCCTCTTTCCGGATATTGGATTCCTGGGTTTTTCTGATCTCGAGATTTCCCGGAAGCCCGTTTTGGGTATCACACTTTGCAAGTGGGGACTTTCGCTGGATGGGCTTGAGGCGATCTCTGATTTTATTAAATATGTGCTTGATGACGGGATTCGGGAAGTTCGATTATTTCCATTTCAAGTAGGTCGCGATGATGATCGGGTTATTTTCAAGAGGCTTTTGAAACTGAATCCCGACAAGCGGATAAAAATAATTAATTATGACGATCCGGAGTTTATTTCTCTTTTTCAGGAGTGCGCCTTTGTTCTGGGGATGAGACTTCATTCCATATTACTGGCCTTTGCATTACAGATTCCTTTTACCGCTATTGCATATCAAAGCAAGATTGTTCATAGTGTTGCCGATTTTGGACTGGATGAATATTGTGTGCCTGTGAATTCATTTACGAGTCGAAATCTTTGCGATTGTTTTGAAAGAGCTCAGCGTGATAAAACGTATTTTTCCAAACATTCCGAATATCAGTCAAAGATGGCAGACTTAACCAGACAGGTAAGGGGTAGGTTGTAGGGGCTGGTGGTCGGGACTGAATAACTAATTAGTTTTTATGGGTTTTCTGAAAGGATTACATAAGCGGCGGCGTCGGGTGGTACGTAAGAAAACCAAACGTGTTGAACGTTTGCATGTTCGGGAAAAAAGACGAAAAATTTCCTTGGTGAAGACGCAAGGTTTTCGATGGTCGGTTGTTGTGGCGGGGTTAATATTTATAACCTCTGTGATCTATTTTTTCTTTTTCTCGGCAACTTTTCAAATTGAAAAAATAAATGTGGAGCATGATCGGGTAACAGTTCAAACGAATTTTAATTCGGATTTTTTTTCCGACCTAATCGGAAAAAATATTTTTCTTGTTTCCAGTTCGGATGTGGCTGAAATTTTGTCGCAAGTGAATTCGTCAATACGCTCCATTTCACTTAAGAGAAAATTCCCTCGTATTTTAAATATTGAACTTGAGGGGCATGTCGTAATAGCCCGTACCTCGTGGTACGGGAGTAATTATTATATCACTGAAGATGGCTATCTGGTTTCCAGTTCCGGTGATGATTCTCTTGTGCTTCCGTTCATACAAATTTATACGGTTGAAAATAAAGTGGATAATGATGAATCGGAGGAGGATGAAAATTTGTTTACTTTTGGGAGTGTTTATTCTGAAACGTTTACGGAGCGAATTGTTGATCCCGATGATCTCGAAAAAATACTGAAGTTGTTACAAAGGTTTCGAAGTGAGTTTGAGATAGAGGTTCTGGATGCCACATATTTCCATGTGGCGCATGAAGTTTCTTTGCGGACTTTATCCGGTACGGTTATTTTGTTTGATCTGATGAAATCTCTTGATAATCAGTTTTACAAATTACATGCCCTGGAGAGAAAAAGCCCGCTTAGAGATGGAATTCATTCACGGGTTGATTTGAGGATAGGGGAGGATAGGATTTACTATGTGGAGTAGGGTTCGGGAACTGTGGTTCGGCGGGCTCACCATTTTATGGGATACTTGGGA
The DNA here is from genome assembly GCA_030635805.1 of bacterium. GTDB lineage: Bacteria > Patescibacteriota > Gracilibacteria > JAUYGZ01 > DAOVYC01 > DAOVYC01. Next base: position 2,612 of record DAOVYC010000152.1, read on the forward strand.
CGCTTGGGATTAGGAATTACGCTTGAGACTTGAATACTAGCTTGCGAGCTTCTTCGGCGAAGAGGATAAAAGAAGAGGCGAGGGTTATGACGATCCATTCAGAAAGTGAGAGTCCGGTGGTATGAAA
>DAOVYC010000063.1 GCA_030635805.1 bacterium
ACAATGAGTTCCCAAGGGGTTATCTAGCACTCGATAATTGCTTTCGCAATATCCTCACTCGCAATTCCCGCTTTCGCGTACAACTCATTTACTTTTCCGGAAAGCTGATATTCCCGTACGCCTAACATCTTGAATTCCGAAGGCCTTACGCCTTCTTCCTCCAGGAATCCGGCTAACTGCGACCCCAGCCCGGAATAGATATTGTGATCTTCTACCGTGATCACTTTTCCGGTCTTTTTAACAGAATCAAGCACAGTCTGATCAAATTTCTTGCACGAGCTAACGGCTATTAGTTCAACAGAAACGTCCTTCACTTCCTCAAGAGCCTTTAATGCTTCCGTCACCATCGACCCGCCGGCAATCACCGTTACGTCTTTACCTTTTCGAATTAAATCACTCTTTCCGTATTCAAACTTATAATTTTCTTCGTAGAAGATACTTCCGTCTTCCTTCGTTACCATCGGTACCTTATGTCTTCCCATTCTCACATAAAAATTCCCGTAATGGGAAGCAACGTAACGAATAATTTTATCGGTCTGATTCGGATCGGCCGGTTCAATAATCATCGTATTAAACATACCCAGGAAAGATCCCATATCGTCTATCGCCTGATGGGTCGGACCGTCTTCTCCTACAGACAAACCACAATGAGTGGCGACCATTTTCACGTTAGTCTGATTAATATCATTTACCCGTGCTTGATCTTTTGCCCGACTGGACATGAAAGTGCCAAAAGTTGAGCAGAAAGGAATATATCCGTTCAAGCTCAAACCACCGGCACATGATACCATGTGCTGTTCCGCAATTCCGACTTCAATGTGCTGTTTCGGAACTTCTTTCGCTACGCCATCGGTTTTCACCGATGCACGTAAATCAGCTACAAGAGCTAGCACGTTCTGATTTCGTTTTGCCAGATCAGTCAGTGCTTTTCCATAAGCACCTCGGCAGTCTCCCGTTGTTCCCGCTTCGTATTGAATCGGTTCTCCGGTATCAATGTCCATTTCCGTCAAAAGAGGAGTGAACTCCGGTTTTTCCGGTTGCCATTTAATTTCTTTCAAAAACTCATCCACCAATTTCCTTTCTTCTTCATTCAGTACCAAATCTTTAAGTATTTCTTCCGTTTCTTCCGGCTTGGGAGACTTGCCATGCCAGGTTGATTTCAATTCTCTTCCATCCGCCTCAAGCAATTCAATTCCTTTTCCCATAATCGTTTCTCCAATAATTACCGTCGGTCTATCACTCTTCTTTGCTTCCGCCAGTGCTTTCCACATCTCCACGTAGTCATGTCCGTCCACTTCAATCACCCTCCACTTGGCCGCTTCAAACGTTGCCTTAATATCTATCGGCATAGTTTTTTCTAAGCTATCGGTCAATTGAACTCGGTTATAATCCACGAAAACCACAAAATTATTCTGCTTATACTTACTCGCAAAATGAATCATCTCGTAAACCTGTCCCTCCTGAGATTCACCATCACCCATGAGGGCGTAAACCGTTTCTCCGGAATTCTTAAAATATTCTCCCGCGGCAAATCCGGACGCGGCGGAAACTCCCGTCCCCAAAGGACCGGTGCCAAACCAAATTCCGGGAACGTGTCTCGTAACGTGTCCTTCGTAAATACTTCCAATTTGCCTAAAAGTATTTATCACCTCATCTTTTGGAACATATTTCATTTCCGCCAGAACAGCGTACACGGCGGGGGAGATGTGCCCGTGCGAAACAATCACCTTCTCTCCCGTCTGACTGAGCACAAAAGCATAAAGCATCGCCAAATAGTCCATACTGGAACACGATCCGCCCGGATGTCCGCTCTGCGCCTGACTAACCATTGCCAAAAGACTATGTCGACAAGACTTGGTAAACGCTTCGAGAAAACTAACCTGTTCCGGTGTTAACTCAGAATTTAATTTCGGAATATCCATTGGAAAAAATTATTAAGTATTTTTTTATCCCACCCTCAACTTGATTGAGGGTCCAGTACTTAAGTTCTGGATCCTCGCTTTCGCAAGGATGGGCTACTAGGATTCATAATCAGAAATCTTATCCACTCTTCTTCTGTGACGCTCCTCTTCTACAAACTCGGTTCCCAGCCACATCTTAATCACCTTCTTCGCCTCCTCCGGTTCTACAAATCGTGCCCCCAGAGAAAGAATATTAGCATTATTATGCGTTCGGGAAAGTTCTGCAATATCCTCTTTCGCTCCATAGTACATAGCGGCGCGAATACCTTTCACCTTATTGGCCGCGATCGCTTCCCCTTGTCCCGATCCGCCAAAAATAATTCCCCGATTATTCACCGGATCTTCGGCCACTTTTTCCGCCGCCGGAATAATAAAATCCGGATAATCATCCAGCTCATCATATTCATAAGCACCAACATCATCAACGTCATGCCCTTCCGCTTCGAGAAACTTTTTAACCTCCTCCTTAAGTTCAAAACCGGCGTGGTCTGTAGCTAAGTAAATCATATTAAAAAATTAAGAATTGTCGAGAAGCAACTTTTTAGTAAGCTGCTTCGAGAGTTCCACTCCCGGTTGATTGAAAGCATTTATCTCATAAAGCTCCCCCAGAAAGGCCGTTGCGCATTTAAAAAACATTATCAATGTTCCCAATGTTTTTGCATCTATTCTCTCAATCTCTATCACCAAAACCGGTCGATCATTACGAACAAGAGAATGAATGGTTCCGTGCATTTCCGTGTGAATCAACTGCCTGAAATCAATATTTCGCAGGAAATTTGCACTTTCCTCGTTCGGATGCAGGTACGGGATTTGAATAGTTTTCCCAAAATCGTTTATCTTAATAAACATAAAAAACTTATCGTTCGGACCTTCATTATAAAGTTGATTCTGTGAATGCTGATCGGTTGCTCCCAAAGCGTTAATCGGAGTTAAACCGGTATTAACCTTTTTACCCAGATCATTAAATGCTTTACCGATACTTTCCGCCAGTAATTGCCTGTACCAGTCAGAGAAACGGATCAACTTATGAGAGTAGGGGATTAGAACATTTAAAAATTTACCTTTTTTATCAAGAGAATACTGAATATTGGCTAACTGAAACGGTAAATTCTGATCAAAATTTGTATTCAAAAATGATTCTTTCGCTTCCCTGGCTCCTTCCAGAATTGCGTCGATATCGATTCCGATTAATTTTGCCGGAATAAGACTGACATTGGTTAAAACGGAAAAACGGCCCCCTACATTCCCCGGAACATCAAAGGCTCTTATTCCTTCTTCATTGGCAACTTTTCGTAACAATCCTTTTTTTGGATCGGTAATAAAAACAAAATGTTCTTTAATATCCAACCCTTTTTCCTCGCATAAATCCCGAAAGTAAAAATACTCAGCCAACGTTTCCGGTGTTCCTCCCGACTTGCTCACCACCAAAAAAAGCGTCTTCTCAAAATTAATCACATCCTGAATTTCGGAGATCAGACTGGGGTCAATATTATCAACGGCGTGAAGTTGCGGATATTCCCGGTCTTCCAGCTCATTTTCATACAGATGTTTCAGACTTTGCTGCAAACAAATAGTACCCAGAGCCGAACCGCCGATCCCAAGTAGCACAATGTCCTCATATTTACCTTTAACCTCATCGCCAAAAGCATGAACCTCCTTTAGCATCTGTTTATTATCAACAACCTCATGAAATCCCTGCTCACGTTTTTTAAATTTTTCCAGAAACTCAGCAATCTGGTCCGCATTTACCCTCAGCTCTTTTTCCGAAAGCCCGTGCCGAGCATCAATTTTTCCGAGATGTTTTACATCTAATTTTATCATAAGTGAACCAAATATAAATCATTTTAGAATGATTACCAAGCAGATTTAGGACGAAGACTACATTATTTACCACTTTCAGACTCCTCCTCCAGAGCTTCCTGAAAAGCCTGAAGATTACGTTTCAGGATAACATCAACGTTAGAAAGAAAACGAACAATGTATTTATATGATACTATTTTATTTTCTCCCCTTAGGGGGTCAAAAGAATCTGTCCTTTTTTGTAAATATGAAACTATTCTTTGATCCTGTTCAAGAGAAAGTTTTTCCTCCTTCTTGCTTGACGGTGTCTCAGTTTCAAATAATTTCTCTATAAGAATATTTATTTCTGAAGCAGTAGGACGCACCCCGGATTTATCAAGAACCATTATTCCTTTATCCTGATGCTGATTTGTATCAACTACCTGATAGCCAAAAAATTCAACAAACTTAAATTCACCATTTTTATTTATTTCAAAATTGGTATCCTTGTTATTATCGGTTAAAATTATTCGATAACCAAAATCGCCAACATTTTTAAAATCAAAAACACGACTTTGCTCTTGTCTGTAACGAGTTTCAACCTGACACCATTTACCGGATAGATTTTGACTAAAATTGATACTATCCTTATCAATCATTTCACCGGTTTGAATTCCGTTTTCAATAGGAAGAAGATCTCCAAAAATATCAAAAATCTCCTTCAATTTTTCAAAATTATCCTTCAGATGTTCGAAAATTATGGCTATTTGTTTTTCAACATCCTTAGCTGAATATTCATTTTCAGGAAGATTATTATTTTCGGGGGACTTCATAAAAACTACATAAGAGATGGATGAAAGTTTCGTCCAAAAACCAGTAAAAATCAATAGAATTTTCAAATTCCGTTTTGAGTTTTCAGTTTAAAACATTAGAATCTATTCACAATAGATATTTTAATAAAATTTTGGCAAAAATTTTAACCATTTTCGGTTCAACGGGAGGAAATACGGAGCTTGTCGTTGACAAGGTCACCGAAATTCTTGAATCCAAAGGGCATCAGGTTGATATCAGGCGGGCAGAGGAGTCTTCTTACGAAGATTTCCAAGATCACAATCTTTATCTTCTCGCTTCTCCGACTTACGGACATGGCGTCCTCCAACACGAATTTCAGAAACTGGCCGACCAGCTAAAGAATCAGGATCTCTCCGGCAGGAAATTTGCCGTTATCGGTCTTGGTGATCAGCGGTACGAAAAAGAATACCTTCTGGAATCAGCCAAGACCCTGGAAAAACTTGTCAAAGACCATAAGGGCGAACTGGTTCACGTTTCCCTCCGAATCCTAAACACCCCCGTCCAATATCTCGACACCACCATTACTGCTTGGGCGGAACAGTTATCAGAAAAACTGTAATAAGTAATAAATAATAAGTA
>DAOVYC010000020.1 GCA_030635805.1 bacterium
ATAAATAAATCAATGATTAATTGAGTGGCAATTAAAACTACAACTACTTGAACAGAAAAATAAGTGCTTGCAATAAATAATCCTAAAATTCCGTTTACATGAAATGAACTCAAGCTAACTGCAATCTGATTTTCTTTTGATTCTCTTCTGTGAATTATCTCCAGCATTTTCATATACGTCTCAAAACTTTTTTTCGACATAAAAACTTCCCCGCTTATTTCACCCGTAAAAGGCTCCCGCAGGGAAAGGGGAATGCTTTTGACGGTTCGAATAGTGTGGGTAATATTCTCACCAAAAACCCCATTTCCTCTTGTCAGAGCTCGCTTAAGCACCCCATCTTTGTAATGAAGAGTGATGTTTAAACCATCAATCTTCAGTTCGCAAAGATACTTAAATTTTACCTTTGGCAAAATTCGCTGGTTACGTTCTTCCCACTCGATCAACTCCTGAACATCAAATATATCTTGCAGACTCTCTTTCCTGGTAACGTGCTTCACTTTGGCAAACTTTCCGGAAAGCATCGACCCCACTCGCTGAGTGGGAGAATCCGCCGTCACCAGATCCGGAAATTCCCGCTCCAAATCCTCCAGTTCTCTTTTCATTTTATCCCTCGCCGCCTCCGAAATCTCAGTCTTATCCAACACAAAATACTTGTAGTTCCAATCTTTCAGGAACTCCTTCAATTTACTTATCCGCTCCTGTACTTCCTTTTTATTCATGAATTATCAATTATCAAAAGTATTATACAGAATCCACAGGACTCATGTAACATGAAACATAGAACATAAAACATTGTATTTTAGAATCCCAAAAGTTTCGTAATTCACATTTGTTAATTTTTAATTTTAGATCCCAAGTGTCCTAAGCGTCTTACAGATCCCACCTTTCCTACTATTTCCCTTGCATTTCCCCTTATTTCCAGTAGAATCCTCCCGTTATCAGCCTAATAGCTAATAAATAATAATTAATAAATAATAATTTATTATGACCAACAAATCATCATCAAAAACACACGGTCTTTCCGATGCCAACCAACTTCGTCCTAAATCAAAGCAATACAAAAGAGCCAACAAAGCCAAAGCTAACGCTAGAAAGGAAGCAGCGGTGAAGGAGTGGAAAGAGATGTTGAAAGGAAAATAAACAATAAATAATAATTAATAAACAATGCTTCTTCCTCTTGAGGAAGAAGGCATTTTCTGGTATACTAAGACAATGTATTTAAATAAATATGGACAAAAAATTCTCAGAAATAGTCAACGAAAAATCCGAGAAAAGTTTACTTTGGAAATTGGCAACTTTACCTGGTGTCAGAGGAGTTGGTGACATGATTGGCGGTATTGTAAACAAAACCAGAAATGAAGTTGGTAAACTAATGGAAGAACCACCTGCTATAGAGAAAAGAGGGAAAGAAGTAACGCATAGGAAAAGACCGGAAATAAACGATGATGGTTATCTTGAAAATACCACTTTTATTGACGGAGAAGAAATTTCCGCCGGAACAGAAATTGAGGACACAAAAGGTTTTAGAAAGAAAATCAATCAACAAATAACAGGAAGAAAACATGTAGGAGGAATTCGTGGAGCCTTTAGTCTTTTGAAAAAAATGGGTAAAAAGGTTGTCAGTGCAGGTTCACAGCTCGCCTTTGGCGGAGCTGCTCTTCTTGGAGCATATACCCTAACCAGCACTGCCTTAACCGGTCTTGGAGGATGGATTGGTTCTACGCTTCCCTGGGTGCCCGGACTTATTGGTCCGACCGCTACCGCTGTTCTTGGCGCCACGGGAGCCTACGTTATTCCTGCTCTTGTTGGTGGCTATCTTGGTATCAAAATTGCTAAAGGTATTCGCAAAATTTTTCGAAGCAAAAATAAATACGTTGGATACATCTCTGATGTTTCTAGAAACAGCGCCTCACAGAAAGATATCACCTCAAACCTTAATAAAGAAAATCGTACTCATTCATCCATCAAACTGGATATTCCGAAGGGAACAGAGACAACCCAGGAGGGAGACTTGATTATTAATTCTCCAATCATAGCCAGTAATTTGGGTCTTCGTACCACAGACAAAGAAACAGGAATTGAGGTCAATGGTTTTTACGATGCTAACTCTCGTCTTTGGAAAGATAACGATCCGGTTCCTGAAGGAACCGTTATTCCAAACGGAAGTAAGTGGTATCGTGATAAGAGAATCAGTCCCGTAATACCGGCCGGTATCGGGTATCGGGAGGTAAAATCTTTTATTGGCGAAGAATTAAAATCAGGACCAATAAAAGAATCTATTCGCATCGATAATGAAGAAGGAGCAAAATTCAAAGGATATTTACATCTCAACACTTCTACGACCTTTCCGTTTTCTTATTCGGATAAAAGAAATCCGGACCATCCGGCGACTGTACGAAAAGGCGAAGAATCACGACCGGGAGCGGTAATAGATATCAAATCATTACCATTTGGAACCATAATTCCTGCCGGATCATTCATCAGTTCTGAGCTAAGGTCGGAAGGAGCTAACGATATAAACACGATCACCGCTCCGGAAATTTCTTCGGGACTTGTTTTGAATACCACCACCTACCTTCGTCGAGATGTTCAGGTTAGTGTTAATGGAATTTTAATTCCCGCCGGACAACAAAAAAATATTCTTGTGCCGGATCAAAGCGAAGAAGATTTGAATAAGCAAATAAATAAGGCTGGGGTATACCTTCGATACATTCCATCCGATGGAATAGTCCCAGCCGGGTCAAGATTTCCAGCCGGAACCAAGTTCCCGGCCGGTGCCGAGCTCACAAAACATATAGAAGACAGTATTCCAAGTTATCCAATCAACAGAAGATTTATCTGCGATATAAAATGCGGAACCGGTACTAATCTACATGACATAGTTAATGCCCATGGGATAACTGATAATAACATTCGTCTAAAAATAGGTGCTCCAATACCTGCCGCAGGCAATAGGCTTGAAGATTTTGAAGATCCTGATACCGGGGAGATATATAGAAAAGGTCAGAAAATCCCGGCTGGTGTTTGTATTCCATACAATCAAGCAGGCGGAACAGATATCTTGGAAATCCCCGCCAACATGGCAATCCCCGGTGGTTCGGAAATTTATGACAAATCAAAAAGGGTGACACCAAAAGAAGTTCAAGAAGATATCGATAAAGCTTCGGGATGTCTAGAAGATAAACTTAAGCCAACTCACGCTCCGAATTTTATTCAAAAAATTAGAGACAATCTATCTCCAACTGCGGATTTTGAATTGGTAGCAAAAGCTTTTGAATCCATCGAAAAATGTGTCACTGAAGAAGAAAAAAGGGAAATGAAAGCTAAATTGCAAAAATCTATTCAATTTAAAATATCCAGAATTATCCATGGAATGATCCAGGCAGATATTTCCGCTCTAAAAACAAAACCAGAATTTCCAACAACAACAAAAGAAGAAAAAATTAATTGGATTAAAACACAAGCCCTTTACACGAACTACACAAACATAACAAATGGAATTGAAAACTTATTCAAAAATGCTTGGGACGGAGATTTAGAAGATGCCGCCAAAGACCAAGCAAAGACATTTGAAGAAGAATTAAACAAAAAATTATCTGCAAAGATAGTAGAAATAGCAGCATAACCTAATCCAAATAATCACTATCCCTCATGCCGACCCCAAATCCACAAACAGGAGAAGAAAATGATCCTTCACAAGTGAAACAGGCTGTTGATAATGCCAAAGAAAAACTGGATATTGCCAAGGAACGTGTCGAGCATTCCGGGCTATTTCAGAAAATGAGACAGGCCTGGGTAGAGCATGGGGAGAAGAACAAAAAAAAAGGAGCGGAAGGAGCGGCACGAGCGGTACGAGCGGAGGGAAAGAAGGCAGAAGAACAGCCGGAAAAACCCGTAGAGACACGAGGTCTTGCATCTTCTGAAACTCAGAAAAAAGCCGTAGAGGCTCAAGATCTCTCGTCTCCCGTAGAGACACGCCGTGGCGTGTCTCCTGAAGCCAAAGTTGACCTGTCCGCCGAAGTTTCAGCGAAGGCGGAAACTTTGGAGAAGGTCGAAGAACAAGTCGGAGAACTCGGCAAGAAAGATGGGGAAATTGTAGACGTTTCCAAGCTTACCGCTGAAGAAAAAAAGGAATTACTTAATACCGAAAAGATTTATCAGGAAGGTCTTGCGACCATTCGCGACCTTATTGCCCCATCTTCCGTTGAAGTAGATGTGAATAAGATGCGAGTGGGCGGAATGTGGTCTAAATCTTTTTATATTTTCACTTACCCGAGATTTCTGGAAAGTAACTGGTTAGCGTCTGTGGTTAACTTTGATGTGACTATGGATATTTCCATGTTTGTTTATCCATACGAATCAGTCAAGATTATGAAAGTACTTCGCAACAAAGTTGCTCAGATGCGCTCTAACATGCGTATTGCCAGAGAAAAAGGTTCCGTGGAAGATCCGGCGGTAGAAACCGCCCTTCAGGATGCCGAAGAGCTTCGCAGAGATCTTCAGCGCGGAACGGAAAGGTTTTTCCAATTTGCGCTTTACTTCACAATTTATCATGAAGACGAAGAGAAGCTGGAAAAAGTAGCAAAGCAGTTGGAAAGTATTCTGGGCGGCAAACTTGTCCTTACCAAGAGAGCAGATCTTCAGATGGAGCATGCTTTTACGTCCACAGCGCCTCTCGCCATGGACGAATTACAGGTTAGTTCCAACATGAATACCGGTCCGCTTTCCAGCACCTTCCCATTCACCTCCTCGGAATTAACCTCCAACGAAGGTATTTTGTATGGTCTTAACAGACACAACGATTCACTTATTATCTTTGACAGATTTTCGCTGGAAAATGCCAATTCCGTTGTTTTTGCCAAATCGGGAGCGGGAAAGTCGTATGCTATCAAGCTCGAAATTCTTCGATCTCTCATGTTTGGCACCGATGTTATTATCATCGATCCCGAGAACGAATATGAAGCCTTGAGTGATACGGTCGGAGGTACTTATTTGCGAGTTTCTCTTAACTCAAATCAGAGAATTAATCCTTTTGATCTTCCTCTTCCCATAGAAAAAGATTCGGAAGAGGCTAAACCGGGAGATCTCTTGCGGGAAAATATTATTACCCTTCATGGACTTCTTCGCTTAATGCTCGGTGACATCAGCCCTCTGGAAGAAGGACTTTTGGATCAGGCTTTGATCGATACTTACTCTCTCAAAGGGATTACCATGGATACCGAAAATCCCAGTGAAATGGAGATGCCGACCATGAGCGAATTGGAAAGCGTCCTTTCCGGAATGAAAGGAGCGGAAAGCCTTACTCAAAGAATTCAAAAATATACCAAAGGTACTTTTTCCGGTATTTTCAACGAAAAAACAAATGTTGATCTAAAATCAGGTTTAATTGTTTTCTGTATTCGTGATCTGGAAGACGACCTACGACCAACGGCAACTTTTATTATTCTGAATTACATCTGGAATCGAGTGCGCTCCAAGCTAAAAAAACGTCTCCTTATCATCGATGAGGCCTGGAGTATGATGCAACACGAAGATAGTGCCAAATTCCTTTACGGATTGGCTAAAAGAGCTCGAAAATATTACCTGGGTATTTCCACCATTACTCAGGATGTAGAGGATTTCGTAAACAGTCAGTACGGGAAACCGATTATCACCAATTCTTCTATGCAATTGCTTCTCAAGCAATCACCGGCGGCCATAGAACCTCTAACCAAAATTTTTAATCTTACCGAAGGAGAAAAATACATGCTTCTCAATTCCGGAGTAGGGCAAGGACTTTTCTTTGCCGGAAACAAGCACGTCGCTGTCCAGGTTATCGCCTCCTACGGTGAGGATAAAATAGTTACCACCAACCCCGAAGAGGTGGTTAAACAACAAGAACAAGTCGCCCTCGATAAATCTCAAAATCCGGAAAAATCCGTAGAAACTTCCTAATCTTGTAATCTTCTAATCTTGTAATTTTATAATCTTGTAATTTTGAATTTTATAATCTTGTAATAATGACGCCCCTCAGATTCCCCCCCTTCGACTCAAAAAATACTCAAAGATTTGTGTATCTTGAAGCCGAACCCAAAAAATTTGAGGATCTTGTGCACAGCGTTGAGGGTGAAACACCGGGGGAGATAATGGAAGCCGTCATTGATAAAATGACAAAAGATATCAATATGGAAAATTTGGACAAGACAACAAAAGAAGATATAAAATCCACAAAAAAATCGATGAAAGATATTTTTCAAAATTACGAAAATGATTTAATAACGACTCTAAATAATTCCAATAGTACAAAAAAGATACTTATTAGGGAACTATTGTCTTTAAATCCGGGAATTGACAAGGCGGAATCACCATTTGAAATGTTATTTGCCCTGGAAAATGCCGCTATTCTTCTTGGAGCGAAAAGTATCATGGGCTCTTTATCCAATGTTCTAGTGAAAGAAGGAAAAGAAAACAAAGCTACTCAGGAGAAAGGCAGAAAATATGAAATCAAAGGTACCAAAAACGCTTACAACATTATAGAGAATGCCGCCTTGGCAAAAATGGCCTTAAATGCGAAGAACGAAAAAGTTATAGCCATGATAAAAGAACCCCAGGGAAAAAAAGTTGTAGAGAGACTAAACGAGGATTTTAAGGAATGGCTTTGGGCTCAGATAGAAGATGCAACCAGTGGTTTAGGGTTGGGTATTTTTTCCACTCAAGTCACTATAACCGAAGCAACAAAAATCAGACGAGCTGTTCGGAGTTATAAGCCCCTTTGGGAAGAAGAAGGTTTTGAAAAGGCAATGAAAGAATTAAACATCACTGTTGATAAAGAAGAAATAGACAAAGAGGCAATTAAAAAAAGCATCGAAAAAGGGATGTGGATCAGCTTTGCCAAAGAAATGGAAAAATACAAAGTGTGGGGTGTTATGACGGAAGAGACTGAAAAGACGAAAAGAGACGAAAGCCTTCTGAAAGAAATTAAAGGTTCCCAATTTTCTAACAATATTATCAATAATCTTGGGCTGGGAAAGAATCCAAGCATTTGCATGGTTGGAACTCGGGTTTATGTTCTTGGTGGAGAAGAATGGAAGCGTGCCGATATAGAAGATTTAAAAAAAGCAGATAAATCCAGCTTTAAAAGCTGTACAGAAAAAAATTATATTGATGATCTCCGTAAAAACAGCGATTTGAACCAGGAAGCTCTGAGTGATATTGAAGCTATTCTCAATAACAAAGAAGAGATAAAGAAAAGAATAGGAGAACGTATTAGCATCACAAAAGATTTTGGACCTTTCAAGAGAGATAGATTAATGAACTGGAGACTCGGTACACCACCGCAAGACATTCAGAAGGAACTTACCAATGCTGTCGGGTCATCATTCGAAAGAATGATCAGGGACTATAAACTTACTTTTCTTGATAAGGATATTCTGAAAGAAGCAGAGGAAGTTAAATTGAAAGCTATCAACGAAGCTTTCAAAAATATGAATATGCCCAATATTATTGATGGGATCGACCAAGAATGTCGCGATCTTTCACAAGCCGCAGATCCGCCACAGGAATACAAACCGTATGAGAGGTTCCAAATACAAATATTTCCTACCGGTATTCGCGTTGTTCCTTATGAACAAAAACCGGTTCATGCCAGCATTTTCAAGGGGGCAACTTACGATGCCATCAAGGACAAAGTAACCAAGGAGATGGAATTAAAAAATCATCCCCTTGCTAAAATTCCGCTTATCGGACCACTGCTTGTCATGTTTCTGGCCGATGCCGATCCGAAAATGATGAAAACGATTACCGCTATCTCTGCTTTCTTTGGTATCAAAAATGCCCCAATAGGGAAGGAGATTAAGAATATTATCAAAAAGAAAACAGATCAGGAAATGCAGAAAATAGCGGAAAGCTATACAGCTCTATACCCCGCCATAAAAACCTCTGAATTTGAAGAAGAAGTACTCAAGGAAAAAGGAGTTAAGTCCAGAAAAGAAGGAGTAAATTCTGTTATGCTTAGCGGAGATTCAATGAAACTCACCGGAGTTATAATTCTTCCGGCAGGATCAACTCTTCGATCCTTCAGACAGATAAACGTTAAAATGCTTGAGGTTAAAAAAGACGGTATCGACAAAGGAATAACATCAATTAATGACAAAAAATCAGAAACTCGTGAAAATTTTTATGCTTCAGAAGATAAAAATAAGGTTCTCTTGATTAAATGTGAAGATGTTATTCTCAAAAAAGACTCCAACATACCGGTCGGTATGCGCTTTCTGCCTACCACCCTGAGCTTGTAGCTTTTTCCTTCCGCTCGTTCCGCTCCTTCCGCTCGTTCCGCTCCTGAGCCAATTATTAACTTTTTATTAACTTTCGACCTCAAGTGCTTCACTTTTTCGAGTGAAGTATTTTACGATGGTCCCCTTTATTCTTTACTTCTTTTTTTATGACAAAAGAAGGTCGACCTATC
>DAOVYC010000129.1 GCA_030635805.1 bacterium
TCTCGATTGATAAGACCTCTTTCTATTACTAAGAAAATTATACCATGGGTGTCAAATTAGTCTCGAGATTCAAATTTCTTGGATTTTTCCTTTCCAGGACCCGTTGATTAGTTTTGGTATCCTTTTAATGATTCCCTACACTGCGAGATATAACCACCCTTCCAACGTCCAAATATAGGTTATATCTGATACCCAAACAATATTTGGCTCATCAACAGTAAAATTTCGCCTCAGCACATTTGGCCATACTGGATAATCATGCTTCGAATTTGTTGTTATTCGGAACTTACGCTTATGTATCGCAAAAATGCCATTAATACTCATCAATCGTGCTACTCGATTCTTTGAACATATAATATGCTCATTCCTTCGCAACTGATTCCATACCCTTGGACTTCCATAATTACTCTTGTGTTCCAAATACACTCGGTTTATTTCAATTAGTAAATTCTCGTTACTAACTCCAGCATCACTCTTTGATCTATTCTTGAACTTATAATAACCGCTCCTCGACACTCTCAATACACGACACATCTTCTTAAGCGGAAAATCTAACCGATTCCTTTCTATAAACTCGAATCGTTCTCGGTTGGTTTTGAAAATATGCCGACAGCTTTTTTTAATATATCACGCTCAACCTTTACTTCCTGCAATTCTTTTCGCAACCGCGACAGTTCCGTTAAATGACCTTTTCCCGGAAATGCTTTTTTCCCTTCCTCACAAAACTTTTTCTTCCAGTTATATATTTGATTCGGATGCAACCCCAAGCTTCTTGCTACCTCCGTAACCTTTTCGCCGCCTTCTGTTACCATCTTGACCGTTGAAATCTTGAATTCCTGATCAAACCGTCTTTTTTCTCCTCTGCTTCCTGCCATTGGACACCTCCCATTCTTGAATTGAATTCTAACATAAACCCAATTCTCCGTTATGTCCACTTTTTCGGGGGAAGATCAATTTGGTGGATTTTAACAAAGAAGGCATTTTATATGGCGCTGGTAGGGGATGGTACTCGTTTGTCAAGCAGCCGTTTGAATTGGACCGGCAGCCGATTAAGAAAATAGTTACGGCAATAGAGAAAAAATACCCGCTTCTTTCTTTTTCGATTTGGTCTATGGAGCAGTTAAAATCATTTGCTCATCATATGCTTGCGCGATTTGTTACGTTTGTTTATCTGGATCGCGATGACATGAGTGGTGTTTATGACTTTTTAAGGGATTCCGGTTACGATGTATGGTTGAACCCGCGCGGGAATGACGCACGAAAATTCAGCATTGGGGAAAAAACGGTAGTCATACGGTCATCTATTACTCGCGAACCTTTAAGCGACCGCGTGGCGAATATAGAAAAAATCGTGGTGGATTTTTTTGTGGAGGCAGCCGCTTTGAATCTCGTGGATGAAGATGAATATTACCGGACACTGGGGAATGTTCTTACATCCGGGCGGATTGATATCGGGGCATTGCTTAACTATGCCAAAAGGCGTAAATTAAAGACCAAAAATTTAATTGAGCGGATAAAATCAACCTGAGCCGCTTTTCAGAAAAAAGTGGCTGGAGCTGATTATCTTTATGATTACAGATCAATGTTTTTGTACTGCCGGATCTCGTAGCCCCTTCCAATTCAAAGGAATAAAAAAGTTCCAGCAGTGCTGCACGGTAAGGTCAATTCGTAGCTATAAAAATACTTGAATTCTGTATTTAAATTTGGTAAAATATACCAAATGTGGTATACTTTAAATGGATGAGAAAATAGACAAAGAACTTAATTGGGTTGGATCATCGAAAGACGATATCCGTGGCTTTCCTGAGGATGTAAAGGATGATATGGGTTATGCCCTTCGTGAAGTCCAACAGGGCAAAAAACCCGCTTCAGCAAAGCCGCTAAAGGGATTTAAAGGAGCGGGGGTTCTGGAGATCATTGAGGATTACCGAACAGATACTTATCGAGCCGTATATACTGTAAAATTTTCTGATTTTGTTTATGTGCTTCATTGTTTTCAGAAAAAATCAAAAAAGGGGATTGAAACTCCGAAACAAGATATTCAATTGATTGAAAGACGTTTGAAAGCATCTGAGGAGCATTACGCAAAATCCCATAAGAAAGGATGATTATTATGAGCGAAAAGATTGTTAAAGGTAGTGGAAATATATTTAAGGATATTGGTGTTTCTGATCCAGAGCGCACATTGATCCGTTCTCAAGTTATGTCTCGAGTTACTGAAATTATTAAAAAACGTGGACTTACTCAAATAAAGGCCGGAAGAATTCTTAATTTAACACAATCAAAGGTTTCTAATCTTATGAATGGTAAGCTTAGCGTTTTTTCACTCGAACATCTTTTTAAATTACTGACATCGCTTCAATGGGATGTTGAAATTATTATCAAACCAAAATCAAAAACGGAAACAAAAGCAACAACGAGTGTTTTGCTGGCAATCCAGCCTTAATTATGAGCCAAAAAAGAGATAAAAATGAAATTCGTGACATGGTTGAAGATGAGCTTCTTGAGCTGTCAAAAGTCATGGATGTTTCAGGGGCCATGCGGAAATTTGATGAATTGAAGTACCCTTTACCTAAAGAATATAATGCCTCAAATTCTTTTCAGTAATCTGTTTTTCAAATCCGCTTCTTAGGCTCCGCTTTGTAATTTTCTCTTTTTCCCCATTCTGCATAATATGATCCAACTGCATTTTGGGCAGTTTTAGCAAATTCAGATATTGCGTTACCCTCACTCTTGAAATGCCTAATTTCCGGGAAAGTTCGATTTGACTCAAGTTTTCTTCTTTCATCATGCGCTTATAAGCCATCGCTTGTGTAACCGGGTTAACATAAATTTTTTGCTTTTTTGGCTTCCTTTTGTACGTTCGTATTCTTCTAACCCCTTCTAATTCAAAGGAATAGAAAAAGTTCTTACAGCAGTGTTGCACGGGGAGTTTTTAATGGAAAAGGGTCTCGCCATGAATTGTGGCGGGGCCATTTTTCATTAAATGAGGCTTTCTGCGAGGACGAGAACCTAAATGGGGGTTTGGGGGAAGATTGTTCCCCCAAAGACTATTCGGACAACTATCCCGGGGTGACAGCGATCCGCCAA
>DAOVYC010000101.1 GCA_030635805.1 bacterium
ATCTACTATTATCTCTTTGATGAAGTCCTATAGACGGTTCATCCAGTACGTATAAAACACCGTGAAGCCTGGAACCTATTTGAGTGGCAAGTCGAATTCTTTGAGCTTCCCCACCGGATAAAGAGTTGGCGGCGCGACTAAGGGTAAGATAGGCAAGTCCAACATTTTTTAAAAATCCCAGTCTTGATGTTATTTCATTTATAATTGATTCCGCTATCTTTTTTTTCATTTCATTTAACTTGAGTTTTTCAAAAAAGCGAAGAGCCTCAATAATGGAAAAATCCGTGATATCGATTATACTTTTCTTTTTAAGAAAAACAGATAATGATTCTAATTTGAGTCTTTTCCCATGACAAACTTCACATTCGGTGGTGATCATGTATTTCTCTATTTTTTTTCGAATGTAATCAGAATCTGTTTCGTTGTATCTTCTTTCTAAATTTGGAATTACACCTTCGTAGGTTGTTTCGTATTCTCCTGTAAATTTTTCACCATTAAAATTTACCTTATATTTATTATTGAGATCTCCATAAAGGATTATATCAAGATCTTCTTTTTTTAATTTATTTACCGGAGTGTTAATTGAAAAATTATGTTTTTTGGCTACTTGTTCCAATACTGATATATACCAGGAAAGTTTGGAAGTGGTGGCACTCCAGGGATGAACAGCTCCTTCCGCTAAGGTAAGATTACTGTTTGGAATGATCATTTTTTTATCTATGTTCAGTTTGGTCCCAAGTCCATGACAGGCTTCACAGGCACCGTGGGGAGAGTTGAAAGAGAATATTCTTGGTTCTATTTCCGGAAGACATATTTCCGGATGATCGGGACAAGTGAAGTGTTCTGAAAATTCATAATCTTTATTATTATCAGCATCAAAAATGGTGATAGTTCCATTTCCATATTTGAGAGCAATTTCTATGGAATCAGCGAGACGGGTTCGATTTGGGTTATTTTCTTCTATTTTCTTTCCGGAGGGTAGCTTGATAAATCTTGGGTCAAGATCTTCAATGGTGAGACGATCAACAACGATTTCTAAATTATGCTTCTTTTTGGGATCAATTTCGATTTCATCCAAGACACTGTAAACATTGCCATCTAAACGGTAGCGGACGAATCCATCTTTTTTGATTTGTTCAAACATTGGTCTGTGCTCTCCCCTTTTTCCCCTAACAAGGGGAGCAAGAATCATAACTTTCATTCCTTTTTTCATGCCGGTTACATAGTCGGTAATTTCACTATGAGTTTGTCTTTCGATCGGCTTGTTACATCGGGGGCAATGGGGTGAGCCCACTTTGGCGAAAAGAAGTCGAAGATAATCATAAATTTCCGTAACGGTTCCCACGGTTGATCTGGGATTTCTGGAGGTTGTTTTTTGGTCGATGGAAATAGCAGGAGAAAGTCCGTCGATACTCTCCACTTCCGGTTTCTGCATAAGTTCCAAAAATTGGCGAGCGTAGGCAGATAAGCTTTCTACATATCGTCTTTGTCCTTCAGCATAAATTGTATCAAAAGCTAAAGATGATTTTCCCGACCCGGATAATCCGGTGATTACTGTCATTTTGTTTCGAGGAATTTCTACATTGATATTTTTGAGGTTGTGCATTTTGGCACCGCGAACAGTGATTTTGTTTTCTGGAGACATAATTCAAAATTATTAGATAAGACTGCTATGAACGTAGTGAATAGGAATATTATGTAATGCCCTGCGGGTACAAGATTACAAAATTACAAGATTAAAGAATTTATGTTTCATGTTTGATAGCTCACAAGTAGACATTCTATACCTAAACTTGACGTTGTGCAAGTTTTTTGGCTGATTTCGGCGGGAAAACCACGCCAAATTATCGGAGACAATTTGTAGGATTGTATTCCAGCTGAAAATTCGAATTATATCCCTATTTTACGACGAGATTTACTATTTTCCCGGGAACGAAGATTTCCTTGGTGATTTCTTTGTTTTTCAGGAATTTTTGGATGTTTTCCAGTTTTTTGGCTTGAGTTAGGGCGTCGTCTTTAGTGATGCCGATAACGGCAGTGAAAGTACCACGCAATTTTCCGTTTACCTGAACGGCTATTTCCACCTCATTATCTTGAGCAAGTTCCTTATTGTATTCGGGCCAAGCTTCAAGACAAATACTTTCGGAGTGTCCAAGGTTTTCCCAGATCTCTTCGGCCAGATGAGGGGCAAAAGGTGAGAGAATAATGAGAAGTTTTTCAAGAGATTCTTGGGGCAATTTTTCCAGTTTACCAAATTCATTTGTACAAATCATCATCTGACTGATAGCGGTGTTAAAATCGAAAGATTCAATGTCTTTGCTGACTTTTTTGATAGTTTTATGAATTAGTTTTTGGATGTTTTTCGGAGCTTCGGTTTTGACAATCTTTTTTTCTGAAAGTCGCCAGACTTTCTGTAAAAAGCGATAGACTCCTTCAACCCCCTTCATATTCCAGGGTTTTACTTGCTCAAAAGGACCTATAAACATTTCATAGAGACGTAAAGTATCGGCGCCGTATTTTTCAATAATTTCATCGGGGTTGATCACGTTGCCACGTGATTTACTCATTTTTTCACCATCTTCACCCAGGATCATGCCCTGATGAATGAGCTTTTGAAATGGTTCATCAAAATTGATGTAGCCGTGTTTATGTAATGCTTTTGTGAAAAATCGGGCGTAAAGAAGGTGGAGAACGGTGTGTTCCGCTCCTCCCACATAGGTATCTATCGGTAACCATTTTTTCATAAGTTCTTTGGAGGCGAACTCTTTCTCATTCTGAGGATCGCAGTAGCGAAAGAAATACCAGGAAGAACAAACAAAGGTGTCCATCGTGTCCACTTCAAATCTCCATCCTTTTCCGTATAACTTTTCAGCTTGTTCAACATATTTTTTGGAACTACCAAGGGGCGAAGTTCCTTTTGGTTTATAATCTTCGATGTCGGTAGGTAATTCCAAGGGAAGATGTTCTTCTTTAACCGGATGAGGATTTCCTTCCGGGTCGTAAACGATGGGAATAGGTGTTCCCCAATATCTTTGGCGAGAGATGAGCCAGTCGCGAACACTGTAAGTTGTTACTCGTTTTCCCCATCCTTTTTCTTCCATATGGTCCATGATTTTTTCTTTGGCCTCAAAAATATCAAGTCCATCCAAAAATTCAGAATTAATCATTTTACCAGCCGCTTCTTGCACCTGTTCAGGTTTAGTAATTTCTGATGTATCTCCATCCGGAGCGACAACTACTCGAACAACTGGGATATTGAAAGTTTGAGTAAACTCAAAATCTCTTAAGTCGTGTCCTGGGACACCAACAACTGCTCCGGTGCCAAAACCAGCGAGTACGAAGTCGGAAACCCAGATGGGCATTTTTGTCTTATTGAGATCGTTGATGGCGTAGAATCCGGTAAAGGTACCCGTCTTGGTTCTCCCCTCTCCTTGTCTTTCCAATTCAGTTTTTCCCAAAGCTTTTTCGACATATTTATTTACTTCTTCTTTTTGCTCAGAAGCGATTTCTCCGCTGATGATTTTTTGGACGAAAGGATGTTCAGGAGCGAGGACGATGAAAGTGGCTCCAAAATTCGTGTCGGGACGAGTGGTGAAACAGACGATAGTTTCATCAGATTTTCCTATTTTATA
>DAOVYC010000005.1 GCA_030635805.1 bacterium
GACATTTTATCATATTCTCGTCTGTTAGCCTTAGGTTTGGCTACCGGTATTATCGCTATGTCGGTCAATCTTATTGCCGGCATTATTGGTGACATGATTCCATTTATAGGCCCGGTTGTTATGGTCATTATTCTTATTGGTGGTCACATTTTCAACCTGGCCCTAAATGCTCTCGGCTCTTTCATCCATTCCGGCAGGCTTCAGTTCGTAGAATTTTTCGGAAAATTTATGGAAGGTGGCGGAACTCAATTCAAGCCGTTTAAAAAAGAACACAAGTACATTTCGATTGTTGACGAGGTCTAATCTATTGTTTTTTACTTACGAGCATAACATAATATTCCTACTCACTATGCTCATAGCAATCTTATCTTATATTTTTTATTTTTTTATTTTTCTATTATGGCAGAATTCTTTTCTCAATTTGGAGGATTGGCCCTGGCTATGGCGGGTGCCGCAATAGCCGTAATTCTCGGCGGTATCGGATCCATCATTGGAGTAAGTGTTACTGGACAAGCCGGTGCTGGTGTAACTACCGAAAAACCGGACGCCTTCGGTAAGATCCTTCTTCTTGAAGCCCTTCCGGGTACTCAGGGTATTTATGGATTCCTGGGAGCATTCATGATTATGCTTCAGTTAGGAATTTTAGGCGGAAGCCCGGTTCAAATTGATATGGCTACCGGCTGGGCATTTTTCTTTGCCGCCTTACCGGTTGGTTTTACATGTCTCTTCTCTGGAATGTATCAAGGTAAAGTGTCAGCCGCTGGCCTTAACATAATTGCCAAAGATCCGGCCAACGCCGGTAAAGCTGTAATCCTTTCCGCGATGGTTGAAACATACGCTGTTCTAGGTCTTCTTATTTCAATTTTCCTTATTCTAGGTATTCAAATAGTGGCCGCTTAATCATTTAACTAAGAATTAGTAATTAAAATTTAAAATTGTTAATTTAATTAACATGGCCCTGCAAGACATACTTAATTCAATCCAAGAAAAACTTGAAGAAGAACTTCAAAAGATTGAAGACGATGAGAAAAAAAGTATTGATGAGATTCGTAAACAAATGAAAAAAGAAGAGAAAAAAACACACGACGAATTAATCAAACAAAAAGAACAGAAAATAAATGATCTCAAGCAAAAAATGAGTACAATTCTCAAAATGGAATCTAGAAATTCAATGCTGGAAGCCAAAACAAAACTGGTAGACAGTGTTTTTGACTCTGTTCTTGAAAAACTAAACAATCTTTCCGATAGTGATTATAAAAAATGGCTATTAACTTCTATAAAAGAAATAGCCTTGAAAGAAGGGGAAATTGTACCGGCAAAAGGTAAAGAGAAATTAATTGAGGAAGCTATTAAAGAATCAAAATCAGAACTAAAAATCGCTGAAGCGGAAGAATTTAGTGGTGGTTTTATTATTCGCTCAAAGAATATCGAGATCGACAATACTTTTACATCAATAGTCTATAAACAACTAAAGCCTGAATTAGAGCTTCAAACGGCAAAAATTCTCTTTTAATATCTTGAATAATATATGAATACAGCGAACTTTGCTTACATAACGGGACTTATTCGTACTCTTGAAACAAGGCTTCTTAGTCAAAATGAGCTTGATAGAATGGTTGATGCTCGTAATTTTCAAGACGCTTATCGTGTTTTGAATGAGCTTGATTATTCAAGATTTTTAGATAAAGCAAAAACACCAATAGAATTTCAAAAGGTCTTGGAAGCGGACATGCTCGACACTAAAGAATTACTGATCAGCAGGTGTCCTCATTCATGGTTTCTAAATATTTTTTGGTACAGATACGATATCCATAATATCAAAACGCTTCTCAAGGCAAAATTAATGGGAAAAACAGCAGAGTCCGTAGAGCATCTTCTTATGAAGCTGGGGAATATTCCTTTTGATATTCTCATTAAATATATTTTTAATGAAGAGAGAATTGTTTTAGATCCGCACGAACATGAAAAAATAGAGAAAGTCATTCAAAAAGCCAAAACCAAGTTTGCCCTTAACGGAAACCCGCAGGAAGTAGACTATATTGTAGATAGACTCTATTTCCAGTTAGCTCTCACGACTGCCAGAAGAACTAGATTACCTTTCATCATTGAATATATCCGGCACCTGATCGATCTATCAAACATCAAACTTTATCTTCGTCTGGAAAACTGGAAGGACGAAAGTGCGGATAAACTGGGACTTCTTGCCAAAGGGGGAAAACTGGATTTTAATATCTTCTTCAAAGAAGAGGAAGCTTTTCTTTATGAAATTAGTATGACCAGCTACAAGGATTTCGTAGAAAAAAGTATCGAAGAAATCAGAAATGAAGATCAATTTATTCAACTTGAGAACGAAGCAGAAAACTATGTTGCCAAATATCTACGAACAAAAAGATTTGAAGCAATAGGTCCCGAAGTTGTTATGAACTATTTTGTTGCTAAAAAAAATAATGATATGGTTACCCGTTTAGTCTTGATCGGGAAAATGAATAATATCGCTCCGGACAAAATTCGAAAAAATGTCCGTACTCTCTACTCTAATGTTTCCTAAATAACCATGAATTTCAAAATAGCCATTATCGGACCCAAAGATGCCATTATTGGATTTACCGCCCTTGGTGTGGTTCCCTTTGAATGCTACAACGCAGATGATGCCTTGGAGATTCTAAAGAAAATGCGCAGTGATATCATCGAGGAAAATGAAGACAGATTTGCTATCGTACTTATCAACGAGGATCTTATTAAAGATATTTCTCAGGATGAGTACAAAAAAATAACCAAAGAAGCTCTTCCGGCAATTATTTCTGTTCCCGGTATTCAAGGCGGTACCGGTTTCGGTGCTGAAAAAGTACGTCGAATGGTGGAGCAGGCTGTCGGTAGCGACATCTTTGGAGAGAAATAAACAAAAGGTAAAAGGCAAAATTAAAAAGGCAAAACTAACGAATCTATAACTTAATAATTCATATTTCGGATTTCATTTCCTTTTTACTTTTTCTTTTTTACTTCCCCTTTTCCCTTTTTACTTTTTCCTTTTTACTTTAAAAATTATGTCAGAATCAAGTAGTTCAAAAATTATCAAAGTTTCCGGTCCCCTCGTGGTTGCTGATGGCATGAAAGATGCCAAAATGTACGAGGTGGTACGTGTATCCGACAAACAACTTATCGGAGAGGTTATTCGCCTTGAAAAAGGCAAAGCTTCCATTCAGGTATACGAAGATACTTCCGGAGTGGGTCCGGGAGAGCCTGTAGTTGCTACCGGAGAAACTCTTTCCGTAGAACTTGGACCTGGTCTTTTGGAATCTATTTACGATGGTATTCAGAGGCCACTAAAAGATATTGAAGCTGCGTCCAAATCTCCATTTATTGCTCGTGGTATTGACACCCCCGGTTTGGACAGAAAGAAAAAATGGGCTTTTAAACCGATCGTAAAAGTGGGTAATAAGGTGCAAGAGGGTGATGTTTTGGGGGAAGTTAAAGAGACCACTCTTATTACTCACCGAATTATGACTCCCGTTGGAAAATCAGGGAAAATTATAAAAATTGAATCGGGATCAAAAACCATTGAAGAGGTAATAGCGGTAATTGAAGGAAAAAATGGTGAAAAACATGAAATAACCATGCTCCAAAAATGGAGTATTCGTAACCCGCGTAAATACAAGGGGAAGAAAATGCCAAAAACACCCCTGGTTACCGGAATGCGTATTTTGGACACTCTTTTCCCAATGGTAAAAGGTGGGGCGGGGTGTATTCCCGGTCCATTTGGCGCCGGAAAAACAGTTACTCAGCAGTCACTTGCCAAATATTGCAACGCGGAAGTTATTGTTTACATCGGTTGCGGAGAACGTGGTAACGAGATGACTGACGTCCTTCAGGAATTTCCGGAACTAAAAGATCCGAATACGGGAGAGCCTCTCATGAAGCGTACCGTTATGATCGCCAATACTTCCAATATGCCGGTAGCCGCTCGTGAAGCGTCCGTTTACACCGGTATCACTATCGCCGAATATTACCGAGATATGGGCTACAACGTAACACTTTTAGCCGATTCCACTTCACGTTGGGCGGAAGCCATGCGTGAAATCTCCGGTCGTCTGGAAGAGATGCCGGGTGAAGAAGGCTATCCCGCTTATCTTGGATCACGTACCGCTCAATTCTACGAAAGAGCCGGATACATCGAATGTCTTGGTTCAGAAGGTCGTGAAGGTTCTCTCACCGTTATCGGTGCCGTATCGCCTCCGGGTGGAGATCTTTCCGAGCCGGTTACCCAAAACACCCTTCGCGTAACCAAAGCTTTCTGGGGACTGGACGCCAAACTTGCTTATCGACGTCATTTCCCGGCTATTAACTGGATCTCCAGTTATTCCCTTTATCTGCCAAATGTACAAGATTATCTAAAAAAAGAAATCGCAGAAGATTATATGGATATCCGAACCACCATGATGGGACTTCTTCAGGAGGAAGCTAAGTTAGAGGAAATTGTTCGACTGGTGGGCATGGAATCTCTTTCTTCAAAAGAAAAATTAATTATGGAAGTAGCTAAAATGATTCGTGAAGATTTCCTCTTTCAAAACGCTTTTGATGCAACAGATGCCTATACTTCTCTTCAAAAACAATACAGACTAATGAAATTGATTATTTCCTTCTATAAGGAAGCTTCCGGTGTTATCGATCAAGAAGATTTTGACTTTGTAAAATTACAGGAACTGTCGGTAAGGTCAGATATTACCCAAGCCAGCTTTATTCCCGAGAACGAGATGAAAAAATTTGATGACATCGAAAACGACATAAAAGAACAAATTTCATCCCTACGCTAAATAACTTCCAACTTCTAACTTAACTAAATTATGCAAAAAGAATACAAGACAATTACAAAGATTACCGGACCTCTGGTTTTTGTAGAAGAGGTCGAAGGTATCAAATATGAAGAGCTTGTTGAAATCACCCTGGCGAACGGTGAAGCAAGACTTGGTAAAGTACTTGAGGCTCATAAAGGAATGGCCCTGGTACAGATGTTTGAAAGTACTCAGGGGGTTTCGACAGAAGGCAGCAAAGCTCGTTTCCTGGGAAAAACCCTTGAGCTTGGTGTATCGGAAGATATGCTTGGACGTGTATTTTCCGGTTTCGGTCGACCCATTGACGATGGTCCGGAGATTATTGCTGAAAAAAAATTAGATGTTAATGGGAATCCCATTAACCCTTGGTCACGTGAATTTCCTAACGACTTTATTCAAACCGGAATTTCCACCATCGACTGCTTAAATACTCTTGTGCGTGGTCAAAAGCTTCCCATCTTCTCAGGGGCCGGTCTTCCGCATTCACGTATTGCTGCTCAGATTGCTCGTCAGGCCAAGGTAAGAAATACGGGAGAAGAGAAGAAAGAAGAAAAATTTGCCGTAGTTTTCGGAACTATGGGGGTAACTTTTGAAGAAGCTCAATATTTTATCAATGAATTTGAAAAAACGGGAGCTATCGAACACTCAGTGCTTTTCATTAATACGGCCGACAATCCTGTCGTAGAAAGAATCGCGGTTCCTCGCATGGCTTCTACCGCTGCCGAATATCTCGCTTTCGAAAAAGGATATCAGGTTACCGTAATTCTTACCGACATGACCAACTACGCCGAAGCTCTTCGTGAAGTATCTGCCGCCCGTAAAGAGATTCCCGGACGACGTGGTTACCCCGGTTACCTCTACACCGATCTATCTACAATTTACGAAAGAGCCGGTCGTATAAAAGGAAAAGAGGGAAGTATTACTCAGATTCCTATTCTAACCATGCCCGAAGATGATATTACTCATCCAATTCCGGATCTTACCGGATATATTACCGAGGGGCAGATCGTACTTTCTCGTGAACTTCATGCCAAGGGTGTTTACCCGCCGGTAAACGTACTTCCATCTCTTTCTCGTTTGGCTCCTATTGGACGTAAAAGAACTCGTGAAGATCATGAAGGTCTCTTTAGCCAACTCTACGCTTCTTACGCTCGCGGTAAAGATGTGCGTGAACTCGCCGTCATTCTTGGTGAATCAGCCCTGAGTGACATCGACAAACTATATCTTAAATTTGCCGACGAATTTGAAGATCAATTTATCCGACAGGGCGAGAACGAAGATCGTGACATCGAAAAAACATTCGAAATCTCCTGGAAACTTCTTTCCAAGCTTCCAAAAGAAGAGCTCAAGCGTGTTAAACCGGAACACATCGAGAAGTACATGCCTAAATCTTAGTAGTTCTAAATCTTGTAATTTTCCGATCTTAAATCTTTTAATAGAAAATGGCCATCCTCAACGTCAGCTCAACTCGAATGGTACTACTTGACCTCAAAAAGAGAGTCAAGACTGCCCAGCGCGGACATAAATTACTGAAAGACAAGCAAGATGGTTTGATGAAAAAATTTATGGAAATTATTCGTGAGGTAAAAGAATTAAGAAAAGATGTGGAAGATAAACTGGCCAAAGCTTTTGAACATCAGATGTACGCCTCCGCTCTTCTTCTCCCGGAAATGACCGAAAGTGCCCTTTCTTTCCCAAAGGCGAAGATGCACCTGGAAGTAAAAACCAAGAACGTGATGAGTGTTCGTATTCCTGAATTTGATTTTAAAAAAGAAGGAGACATAATGACCTACGGTGTTTTTCAGACCAGTGCAGAATTAGATACCGCCCTAAGAGCCTTTAATAAAGTTTTTCCGCTCCTCATTCGCCTCGCTCAGATCGAAAAAACGGCCGAAGCTCTCGCTATCGAAATTGAAACCACCCGCCGAAGAGTAAACGCCCTTGAACACAAGATCGTTCCCGATCTTGTCGAAACCGTCAAATTCATTTCCATGAAACTCGGCGAAAACGAAAGAAGCGTCATCATTACCACGATGGCGGTTAAGGCGATGATAGAGAGTAGCGAGAAGAGTGGTTCGTAGCGAAGTGATTGTGAGCTTGTCGAATAATCACGAAGCGAAGAATTCCGCAATAAAATTTACCTTGAAGTCAAAGGATGAATAATCCAACAAGGTTAATTTTATGAAGGAAAACTCTTCCCTATTGAGAGGCTCAAGAACAACAATCCCAAGTGTCTCACCGTGTCCGCCATAGTTCCGACACAGTCGGGACGAAGGAGGAAGCGTCTTAATTATCCCAATAATCCTAATTTAAAACTTCCACTCCCGACCCCTCCACCGGTGTAACTTTTACGTTCTTTATCAAAGCGTTTCTGTTTTTTTCTGTTGCCTCAATCCTAAGTACCAAAGTTGATACTCGTACCTCATAAAGTTCTTGTAACGAAGTAAGGGTATCTTTGCGTTGTTGAGCGGTAATCAGTTTACTGGAAACTTCATTAATCAGCTTTAACTGCGATTCCAGCCCCTGAGTTGCCAGAGACTCTGTGTCTTTTTTAAAATTATTCTGCAATTCACTCTGTTTATTTTTATACTCATTGATTTCTTTCTCCAATTCCACCAACTCTTTTTCTATATCCTCTCCAACTTTTTCCGATATGCTCAATAAATTATTTAATTCCCGAACCAGATTTATATAAGCCTGTTCCCTGTTATATCCCTGACTAACCACAACATAAGGATCCAAAGCCAAAACATTATCAATTCTGGAGAGAAGTAGGGTTTTTGCCTCCAGAGTTACCGGATCCGCTATTGGCTGTCCAAGATCTGTTCCCAAAGCTATCGAAGACGTACCGGCTTGAGAAGTAAGAAGTTCACGGTCAACTTCAGTAAAACCCATACTGGAAAACACTGCTCCCAGAGCAGAATCTGTCGCCCCGTGTAATTGATTGATAGCCAGTGGCACGGCAGGCTTGCGTCTCTGAACCTCCAAAACCAGACTAAAAGCTTCCAGAGCCCCTTCTACCGGTTTCTGGTATATACGAAAGAGAGGATCGCTACCGATAGCATCCACCAAATTGCTGGCTTCAACCGTTCCCATAACATCCATATTAGAATCTTCAGGAAGGATAAAAATTCCTTCCGTTTCAGCCTCTTCTTCCTCTTTCTCGACCTCAATAATTTCTTCCTGTTCTTGTTCAACAACTTCAGAGCGTTGAAATGATTCCAAAACATAAATAACTCCTTTGAACCCCAAAAAGGGAATTCCCACTATCAATAAAATCGTCATTAAAACAACCAAAAGTCGTTTAAGCAGGCTTGGACGATGTGTTTTATACACATGCCGAACCTGACTTTCGTAAGCCTCATCAATTTTTTGAGCCGTTTTTTGAATATCATTTAAGGGCATAATATTCGACTATATCGGCTCATTATACCATAAAAACACAAAACATAGAACATGAAACATGAATCAAAAACGCCTGAGATTCCTCCCAAGCGTCTTAAGCGTCTCACAGATCCTAATAATCCCACCCTTACACCGCAATCCTCACAAACTGCATAATCTTCGCCTCTCCCAGATACTGACCAACCGTTTTATCCGAATCCTTTACAAACGGTTGAGTTACTAGAGCATATTCTTCACGGAATTTCTTTTCTTTCCCCATCATAATTTTTTCCATAATTTCCTCCGGCTTACCCTCTTCTTTAAGCTGATACACCCAAATAGCTTTTTGTCTGTCAACCGCTTCACGGGTGACCTCATCGGGTGAAACTACCGCCGGATTCATGGCCGCCACGTGCATAGATACATCTCTGGCTTGTTCCTCCGTTCCACCCTCCAAAACAGTCACAACTCCAATCTTGTTGTTCGTATGAACATAAGAACCAACCACCGGTCCTTCTACAACATCTACCGCTGATAGAGAAATATTTTCACCTAATTTAGTAAAGAGGGGTTTTATTTTCTCCTCTCCCTCGGCCTTGGCTGTATCAGCATCCTTGTCCAAAGCGAGTTGAGCAATTTCTTTGGCAAAACCGATAAATTCCTCATTTCTGGCTACAAAATCGGTCTCGCAATTTACTTTTACTACGGCAGCTTTTCCTTCTGCTGTAACAATGGCTACCACTCCTTCGTTGGCGCTTCTTTCACTTTTCTCTGCCGCCTTCGCTTCACCTTTTTTCATAAGAATATCGATTGCCTTCTCCTCATCTCCCCCCGCTTCCACAAGCGCCACTTTGCAAGCCATCATTGAGGCACCGGTTTGTTGACGTAAAGCCATAACTTCTTGAGCTGAAACTGACATGATAATTAAAAATTAAAGATTATTAGATAAGACTGCTATGAACGTAGTGAATAGGAATATTATGTAATGCCCTGCGGGTACAAGATTAGTTGATTGTAACTTGGAACTTCTTCGATAAGCCATATATAAACGGCAATTTATGCTTCTTACCCTTCAAGGCATTGTAAATCGAAAAAAGAATTATCACATACTTCACAATAAGATAAGCAAAAACAAAGGATGCCGGAAGAATGTGCAGTGAATCCAAAAAATACACGGCAATGGCCAATATCAATCCCTGATGAGCATGGTGCTGACAATACTCACTTTCTCTGCGAATAATAAGTGGAAGAACACACAAAAAACCGATGTACCCGAGAGCCGATAATATCAAATCACCCTTTGGGATTTCATTTGCAATAGCGTCTTCCGCCTTTTCTTCCTTAATTCGCTTTGTTTCCTTAGCTTTCTTAAGCTCTTCCGGTACGTCATTAGACGCTGTTGAAGATTTATCATTCATATTTTTGAAACTTAAAACATAAAACCCATTTTTCTTATTTCTCCGCTACCTCTTTTCCTGCCGGCTTACTATTTACCGCTTGCCGATTTACTCCTTGCTTTCCTTCCAGAATAGCCTCCTTAACAAATCCAAGAATATAAGCCAGGGATTTCATGGCATCATCATTAGCGGGAACAAAGTGATCAAGTAGATTGGGGTCTATATTACTATCCGCGATGCCAAACACGGGAATTTTCTTATTTCTGGCTTCCAAAACCGCATTCCTGTCTCGATGAGCGTCAATAACAAATAAAACATCCGGCAATTTACTCATCTGGGCGATACCGCCCAGGTTTTGCTCCAATTTAGTCATTTCCTTTCTAAATTTACCGGCCTCCTTTTTGGTATATCTGTCAAAACCACTTACCGATGCATCTTCTTTAAGATTCTTTAAATAAGTAACTCTCTTTTTGATGGTGGAAAAGTTAGTCAAAGTACCGTTTATCCACTTGTAAGAAACATACGGATTACCGGTTGTTTTAGCTAAATTGGTAATCATCTCAACCGCTTGAGGTTTGGTGGAAACAAAAAGAATACTCTTCCCTTCGGAAGAAACTTTTTTAAGTTCCTCAAGCATTTTTATAAGTTTAGCTTTAGTTTGCACAAGGTCAAAAACATGAATCCCTCCTTTTTCACCATGAATATAGTGACGCATTTTAGGGTTCCACTTCTGAGTACGATGTCCAAAATGGACAGCATTATCAAGCATAGCCTTGATATCAATATTTTCCATAATCCTTGGGGTTAAACGCCCTCAACGCGTCATCTCATGTCGTAGCTCCGACGTTAATCGAAGAGGATGACATAATCAACCTTGAGAACTTAAAATAAACTAGTAGTATTCTACGGATTGAAGCCTGTTTTGCAAGGAAAAAGCTAACCGGTTGTCTAAACTCAACTTTTCATTTAACATACGAATCGAAAATTAAAAAACTACTTATGAAACCAAGAATCCTCGTAACCGGCGGTGCCGGCTTCATCGGCTCCAACTTCTGCAATACCAACAAAGACAAGTATGAGATTATCGCTCTCGATAATCTCTTCCTTGGCGACAAAGATAATCTGGATTCAGGTGTCACCTTCATAGAAGGTGATGCTTGTCAGATGGAAGAATTGGAAAAAATTGGACCGGTTGACTACGTTCTTCACTTGGCCGGAAGCTCTTCCGCCCCCATGTTTATGGATGATTTTGTTGGATCATATAACAATTCCGTAAACTCCTTTGTCACTGTTCTGGATTGGGCTCAGAAAAACGGTGTTAAAAAAATACTTTACGCCTCCACCTCCTCCCTTTACGCCAACAACCCCATGCCTCTTACCGAAGATCAGCATGTCACCCCTCCCAACCATTATGCTGTTACCAAAGGACTTTATGAAAATTGTTCAGCCTGCTTTCATAAAGTTTTTCCTGAAATAGAGTTTATCGGTTTTCGTTTTATGAGTGTTTATGGACCCAACGAAGAGGCTAAAGGAAAATACGCCAACATCATTTCCCAATTCGCCTGGGACATTGCCCGTGATCGCTCTCCCATCATCTTCGGTGATGGTGAACAGTTCCGTGATTTCACCCACATCCAAGACGTTGTTCAGGGAATCACTCTTGCCATGGAAACCGAAAAAAAACTGGGAGCCGACGTGTTTAATATCGGAACCGGAAAAACAGCCTCTCTGAATACTATCGTTCAATTATTAAACAAAGCTTTTCATAAAAATATTGAACCAACCCGCATTGAAAACCCGGTTAAAGAAGGTTACGTCCGCGGTCAACATGCCGATATTACCAAAATCAGCGAAGTTCTCGGATATTCACCAAAAATAAAACTGGAAGAGGGGATTATCAATCAGGTGAAGAATCTGAGGATGGAAAAGATTCGGGCCACCAGTTCGGATGATTTTCGATAGGGAAAAATTGTTACTCAAAAAAACCATCCCGACTTTAGTCGGGATGGTTTTTAACTCTAACTCTACACCGCCGCCAATATCTTCTCCGCCGTCTTCTCTCCAATTCCCTCAAGCGCCACTAAATCTTCTTTCTTCGCTTTCTTCAGCTTCGCCCGATCATAGCCTTCTTTCTCCAGCGTCTCGGCAATCTTCTTGGTTACTCCGTCGATAGCAGTAAGATCATCAGAATCCGCTGGTTTCTCTTCGATTTTTTCCTTTTTAGCTGGAGCTTCTTCTGCTTTCACAGGTGCCTCTTCTTTCTTTCCCTCCGCTGCTCCCTCCGCTCGTT
The DNA here is from genome assembly GCA_030635805.1 of bacterium. GTDB lineage: Bacteria > Patescibacteriota > Gracilibacteria > JAUYGZ01 > DAOVYC01 > DAOVYC01. Next base: position 11,901 of record DAOVYC010000005.1, read on the forward strand.
CCGCTCCCTCCGCTCCTGAGCCTTTTCCTTCCGCTCCCGAGCCCTTCGGCTTCCCTGCCTTAATCGACAATCCAATTCGGTGCTCGTTTAAATCTACATTAATAATCTTGGTTTTTACCTCTTGCCCTACTTTGATAAATTTTTCAATATCGTCCACCTTCTCCTCGGAAATTTCGGATAAGTGGATAAGACCGTGAATTTCCGGTTCAAGCTGAATGAACGCTCCAAAAGAGGTGATTCGACTGATTTTTCCTTCGATAGTATCACCAACTTTATATTTTTTAGCCGCCTCTACCCAAGGATCGGTAATAAGACGTTTAACGGAAAGAGAGATTTTATCTCCTTCCACGCCAATAATTTGCGCTTCAATTTCATCTCCGATTTTTCCATAATCGGCAGGATTACTCACGTGTCCCCAGGCAATTTCAGAAATATGAACCAGACCCTCCAGACCTTCAAAGGCCATAAAGATACCAAATTTCACAATTCCGGAAATCTTGCCTTTCACCACTCTGCCA
>DAOVYC010000154.1 GCA_030635805.1 bacterium
CCTGACAATCGCTGATCAGGTTCAGAAAGTTATTGATATTGTAAATGATCTTCTATAAAACTATACCGAATTGACATCCCTACCTTATCTGTCATTCTGATCCCTTTTGTCATTCCCGCGGAAGCGGGAATCTCAGAGGGACCAGAATGACAAAACGGGGTGGAATGAAGAAATAAGATATTGATGACACAGGAGATGTAAAGATAGTGAAAAAATTGTTGTTTGAGGAAAATAAATACTTTAAATTACGAAACTTTGCAATTTTTGATACCCGCTTAACGGGTACTATACTTGATACTAGGAGGTATTTTTTTAAATGACTGAGGAAAAAAAAGAGGTCGTAGAAGAGACCAAGCCTGAGGTACAGGAAGAGCCTATCCCCGTAATGGAGGAAGAACCAGTATCTGAGCAAAAACCTGAGGAGGATAAACCTGAAGAGGCTATAAAAGCCGAGAAGGAAGAGAAATCTGATTCGGCTGAAGAGGTGGAGACCGAAACGAGTACGGATAAGGAACCTGAAGCGAAAGAGAAAAAAGAACCCGCAAAAAAGAAGGAAAAACAGAAAGAAGAAGAGATTGAAGTGGTGCGGTTGGAAGATCTTGTTGAAGAAAAAGAATATTCGGATGAGGAGTTCGATTTTTTAACCCAGATGTACGATAAGACACTTCATGAGATCAAACAGGGAGATATCGTTAAAGGTAAAATCCTTGATGTCACCGACAGTGATGTATTAGTGGATATAGGTTTTAAGTCTGAGGGAATTATTCCCGGGGATGAATTCGATGATTTAAAAGCGGTTAAGGTCGGCGAAGAACTGGAAGTTTTTTTGGAAAATGTTGAAGATCCTAACGGACAACTGATTCTTTCCAGAAGGCGCGCGGATTTTATTCGTGTATGGGAAAATGTCGTAGAGAAATTTGAGAAAAATGAAACAATAAATGGTATAATCGTTCGCCGAATCAAAGGTGGAATGGTTGTCACCCTAAATGGTGTTGACGCATTTTTGCCCGGATCCCAAATAGATGTCAAGCCAATCCGGGATTTCGACTCATATCTGGGTCGGGAATTGGAATTCAGAATCGTAAAAGTTAATCACGCCCGCCGTAATATAGTTGTTTCTTCCCGTGTTCTTATTGAAAAAGAAATGGAAAGTCAACGTTCAGAGATTATTAAAACGATTGAAAAGGGTCAGGTACGCAAAGGAATGGTGAAAAATATTACTGATTTTGGCGTTTTTATTGATCTTGGCGGTGTGGATGGACTTTTACATATTACGGATCTCAGTTGGGGACGCGTCAATCACCCTTCGGAAGTAGTTAAACTGGATGAAGAGATTGAAATCGTAATCCTTGATTTTAATGAGAATAAGGATCGAATTTCACTTGGCCGGAAACAACTGATGCCACATCCCTGGGAAAATATTGACGAGAAATATCCAGTCGGAAAAGTTGTTATCGGTAAAGTAGTTAGTCTTACTGATTATGGTGCGTTTATTGAGTTGGAAACAGGCATTGAAGGATTGATTCATATTTCAGAAATGTCATGGTCTCAGCATATAAAGCATCCAAGTCAACTGCTACATGTTGGAATGGAAGTTGAAGTGAAAGTCTTGAATGTTGAATCTGATGAGAAAAAGATATCTCTCGGATTAAAACAACTGGAACCGGATCCGTGGGAAAAAATCGATGAAAAATACCCGATTAATTTAAAACACACCGGGGTAGTTCGCAATCTGACACAGTTCGGGGCATTTGTGGAATTGGAAGAGGGCATCGATGGCCTGGTTCATATCTCAGATTTATCATGGACGAAAAAGATCCGTCATCCAAGTGAAGTGGTGAAAAAAGGGGATGAAATAGAGGTTGTTGTTCTCGGTATAAACCGTGATGAGCGGCGAATCGCTCTTGGTCATAAACAGATCGAGGAAAATCCCTGGGAGACTTGTGAGGATAAATATAAAGTTGATACAGAGACTACGGGAACGGTCTCCCGGATTATTGATAAAGGTGTAATCGTAACCTTGCCACTTGGAGTCGATGGTTTTATTCCCATCAACCATTTAGGACATCCTAAGTTGAAAAAGGCAACTGAATACTATAACACGGGAGATGAGATTCCGGCAAAAGTCATTGAATTTGATAAAGATAATAAGAAAATCGTTCTTTCAGTTTTAAATTATTTTAAGGATAAGGAAGATAAGGAATGGGAAGAATATCTTACCAAACAAGGTGTTGAAAAGAACACGATGGAAGAAATCCTGAAATCTTCCCTTGCCAAAGACGAGAAAAAACCGGTGGAAAAGAAGACGGGGGCTGAATCGGACGAGAAAGAAGAATCTATTGTTGAAACTAAGGTAGAAGAAATATCCGAGGAAAAGGCTGAGGAGAAGCCCGTAGAGGAAAAGCTGGTCGAAGAAGAAGTGGTTGAAGAGAAGCTGGAAGTTGAACCGGTGGTGGAAGAGGAAGCGGAAGTTGGAAAATCTCTCGAAGAACAGCCTGAAAAACCGGTGGAAGAAGAAGCGGAAGTGAAAAAAGAAACCAAAAAAAAGAAAACCACCGCTACTAAGCAAAAAACTGAAGAAGCAGACCAGCCTCAGAAGGAAGAAAAAAAGGAAAGAGCGAAATCTACCAAGAAAAAGACCGAATCTGCTACCGAGAAAACGGATACGAAGAAAAAAG
>DAOVYC010000009.1 GCA_030635805.1 bacterium
ATTAATTGATTCTCTCAGAAAAGAAAAACTTAGTCCCGCAGATATTGATTACGTTGTCCTAACCCACCCTCACCTTGACCACTGTCTTCTGGCCGGAATTTTTGAGAACGCCCAAATTATGGATGATGGTTCTATTTATTCTTTCGATGGCAAAATATTGAAACATCAAAATAAAATACCGGACACGGATATCGAGATTATTTCTACCCCGGGTCATGATCAATCTCATTGTATTGTTCTGGTAAATACAAACGAGTATGGCAAAGTTGCTATCTCCTCAGATTTGTTTTGGTGGCCGGATGATCAGGAACAAAAAACCGATAAAGAAAGTTTGTTGAACCTTGACGATCCGTATTCGCAAAATCGAGAAGAACTCCAAAAGAGCAGAGAAAAAATTCTAAAAATTGCCGATTACATTATTCCCGGTCATGGAAAACCCTTTCACTCCCCTTCACCATTCTGATAAAATACCCCTATAATTTTAGAAACCATTATGACAAAAACAGATATTTTAATTATTGGTGGTGGTCCGGCAGGAGTTGTAGCGGCAGTTACCGCCAGAAAAAACAACCCCACTAAAAAAATTACCCTAATTCGGGAAAAAGAAAGAGGCGTTATTCCCTGTGGTATTCCCTATATCTTTAATCGTTTAAATTCCGCTGAAAAAAATCTAATGCCGGATAAACCTCTGGAAATAAATAAGGTAAATTTAATAATCGACAAATTGATCAAAATAGATCCTCTCAATAAAAAAGCAATTCTCAAAAAAGGAAAAGAAATAAGTTATAAAAAATTAATTTTAGCCACCGGTTCTGAACCAATTTTAATTCCCATTAAAGGAATTGATAAAAAAGGAGTTTGGCAGATCAAAAAAGATTTTGAATATTTAAAAAAGATGCGTCAGGAAGTATTAAAATCAAAAAATATAACAATTATTGGAGGAGGTTTTATCGGTGTTGAGCTGGCGGAAGAATTAAGCAGTATCAAAAAACTAAATATTAATATTATTGAAAGATCTAACCATTGCCTCATAACAACTTTCGACAAAGAATTTGCCATTGCCGCAGAAGAAGAATTAAAAAAGAAAGGAGTCAAAATACATAGCAAAGCCACCGTAAAGGAGATTATCGGAAAAGATAAAGTAGAATCAATAAAACTAGAAAACGGAAAAACCATTACAACGGATTTGGTTATTTTATCAATTGGAGCAAAACAAAATATAGCTTTAGCAAAAGAGGCGGGAATCAAAATAGGAAAAAGCGGTGGAGTAAGAGTTAATAATTATATGGAAACAAACGTCAAAGATATTTTCGCAATTGGAGACTGCACCGAAACCCGATGCCTCCTCACCAAAAAAGATATTCCAGTAATGCTCGCCTCAACCGCCTGCCACGAAGCAAGAATAGCCACGGCTAATCTATACAAAAAGAAAGAATTACTTAAAAACAAGGGAACTCTGGGCACATTTTCAACATTTATAGATAATCTGGCGTTAGGAGTGGTTGGTCTAAACGAAAATACGGCCCAAAAAAAGGGATTTAAAACAATCACCGGCACAAGTGAAGCTCCAAATCATCATCCTGGAGCACTGCCAAACACGCAAATAATCAAAGTTAAACTCGTCTTTTCCAAGTCTTCAGGCGTACTTCTTGGCGGCCAAATTATGGGACCGGAAAGTATCGGTGAAATGATCAATATCCTCGCTTTAGCCGTTCAGCAAAAAACAAGTATTTATGATTTTGGCACCTTGCAGATTGCCACTCATCCATTACTAACCGCCTCCCCCACCAATTACCCGCTAATCACCGCCGCCCAATCGGCCCTAGCTAAAATAAACTAGTTCAAAAAAACTTCTCAAAGTTCATAAAAACTTCATAACTCGATTGAACGAGTAAGCAAGAAGTTATACGCTAAATCTCTTTAGCGTATTTTTATGATCTCCAGAAAAATAACCCTGTTTTCCCTCTTGGCCATAATCATCGGCATTGGACTAAATCCATTTTTGAATACAAATATTTTCCTTTCTTTATGCCCCCTCCCACTCCTCGTCGGTCTTTTCAGAAAGAAATATCACTACTTGATAATTGTGATTGTTTGTCTTGCCCTCGGATTTTTCCGAGCCGAATTTTCTGATCACCACGCCTCAAAAAATTCTATTGATAGTTATAACGATTCCGGATATATCAAGTTCATCGGAACCGTGTGCGAAGAACCGGATCGAAGAATAAAAAATCAGAAACTAACGATTTGTTCCGAAGAGTTAATCAGACCGGAAATAAAAAAAATCTCCGGCAAAGTTCTTATCAATACCGATAAATATCCCGAGTATAATTATGGTGACCAGCTCCAGGTTTCCGGACAACTGGAAACCCCCGGTGAGTTTGATACTTTTTCTTACAAAAATTATCTTGCCCGCTATCACGTCTACTCTATTATCTATAGACCATACGCGACCAGAATCGGAACCGGAAAACACAATGTGATTTTCCGTTATCTTTTTGATTTCAAAAAAAAATTCGAAGCCAGGCTGAACGAATCGTACCCGGAACCCTACGGTTCCTTTATGGCCGGATTGATTACCGGAAGCAGAAAGGGAATCCCCAAAGAATTAACGGAACAATTCGTCACCACCGGACTTTCTCATATTGTTGCTATTAGCGGCTACAATATTACTATTCTCGTCACCGTTATCATGGCTCTCCTGCGATCGTTTGGAAAACGATTCGCCGTGATTACTTCCGCCGTTACCGTAATTTTGTTCACTGTCGCCGTCGGCGCTTCCGCCGCCGTCGTACGCGCCTGCATCATGGGACTGATATCTTTACTTGCTTTAAACTACGGGAGAAAGGGCGATGTGAGTATCGCCCTCCTGATGACTGCAGCCATCATGATCACCATCAATCCTAAAATTCTTTATTTTGACATCGGCTTCCAGCTTTCCTTTCTGGCCACCGTCGGACTAATTTACCTCTCCCCTCTTTTTGAAAAATACACAAAACATCTTCCAAATTTGATTGGACTTAAAGAAGGACTTCTTCTCACTGTTTCCGCCCAAATAACCACTTTACCAATAATGCTCACCGGCTTTGAAAGACTTTCCCTTGTTGCTCCTCTCTCCAACATGCTCATCAGTGGCCCTTTTATTCCTTTTGCCATGCTTTTCGGTTTCCTCGCCGGAATTACCGGATTTATATCCATATTTCTCGCCAAAATAATTGGCTTCATCGGCTACGTTTGTCTCTCCTACATCATCTTCATTGTTCGCCTTACCGCTAACATTCCCCACGCCTCTATAGATATTTTTTGGTTTAACAAAGTATTCCTGATACTCTATTATACGAGCCTCATCTGGTTCCTACATAAATACTGGAAGAAACAAGTGCCCACTACAACCTAAACCCTACAACCTACAACCTAGAATATGATTTCAGATATCAAATCCGCCATCAAAGATATCAGAAACGGCAGATTAATAATAATTACTGACGACAAAAATCGTGAAAACGAAGGCGATCTTTATTCACCTGCGCAAAAAATCACTAAGCAGACTCTGAATTTTATGATTACCGAAGGAAGAGGTTTGGTTTGCGTCCCCATTACTCAGGAACGGGCAAATGATCTTGAGCTCAACTTAATGACTTTTAATAATACCGATAATCATCATACCAACTTTACAATTTCCGTAGATCATAAAACGACAAGCACCGGCATTTCCGTAGACGATCGACTAAAAACCATCAAGGCTCTCGTTAACAATAAATCTTTAAAAAAAGATTTTCGCCAGCCCGGTCATATTTTTCCTCTCATTGCTCAACCTGGAGGAATTTTAAAAAGAGCCGGTCACACCGAAGCCGCTACCGATCTTGCCTCACTTGCTGGGCTCAAGTCCGCCGGCGTTATCTGTGAAATTATTCGTAAAGATGGAAAAATGGCCCGCCTCTCAGACCTCAAGAAATTTGCCATAAAACACAATTTAAAAATTATCACCATTAAAGATCTCATTAAATACAAATTACAAAACGAATGTTTTGTGGAAAAAGTAGCTTCATCAATATTAATGACAAGTTTTGGAGAATTCAAAATTCACATCTTCAAAGATAATCTTTCCAACCAGGAACACGTCGCTCTAACTCTTGGTAAAATTAGAAACAAAGAAAATGTTCTTGTTCGTGTCCATTCCGAATGTCTTACCGGGGATATTTTTCACTCCCTTCATTGTGACTGCGGAATACAATTGGAAAAAGCTATGAAAAAAATCGCAACAAAAAAGTGTGGCGTGATTCTTTACATGAGACAAGAAGGTCGAGGCATAGGATTAACAAATAAAATCAAGGCTTACGCTCTCCAACGTCAGGGACTGGACACCGTGGAAGCAAATCATAAACTTGGTTTTGAGGATGATCTCCGTGATTACGGAACCGGTGCTCAAATTTTAAAAAAACTCGGACTCAAAACCATTCATCTCTTAACCAATAATCCTAGAAAAATTATTGGACTGGAAGGATACGGAATAAAAATCAGTAAAAGAATTCCCATTGAAATCAGAACAAACAGACACAATAAAAAATATCTCGAAACCAAGAAGAAAAAATTACATCATTTCTTCAAAGATTTGTAAAATAAATGAAAAAGTAAAATGAGTGATCAGGAAATAATGAGACTCTGTTTCGCTCTCGCTAAAAAGGGGGAAGGTTTTGCAGATCCCAATCCTCTCGTAGGAGCAATAGTTATAAAAAGAAATAAAATCATCGGCCAGGGGTATCACCGAGCTTTTGGAAAATCACACGCTGAAATAGAAGCTCTAAAAAGCTGCACCGAAAATCCCAAAGGAGCCACCCTCTACATAAACCTGGAACCATGTTGCCACTTTGGAAAACCTCCCCCCTGCACAGAAACAATAATTGGCGCCGGAATAAAAAAGGTTATTATTTCAAACACCGATCCCAATCCAAAAGTTAGAGGGGAGGGTATCCGTATTTTAAAAAAAGCGGGAATTGAAGTTCTCAAGGGGGTTCTTGAAAAAGAGGGAATTGAATTAAATAAATCTTTTTTTAAATGGGTTAAAACCGGACTCCCCTACATTACTCTCAAGGTTGCTATAAGTTCCAACGGCATGATCGCCAAAGCAAACAAGAGACCTGTTAAAATCACTTGTCAGAAATCAGATCAACTTGTCCACAAACTCAGAAATAAAAACCAAGCGATTTTAGTCGGGGTCAACACGATTCTATCTGACAACCCACGTCTAACTTGCCGTCTTAAAAATAAGAAGAGAAATCCTCTTCGTATCATTCTTGATTCGACCCTTCGTACTCCGGCAAGCTCAAAAACAACCAAGAATAAAAACTTTCTTATTGCCACAACAAAAAACGCAAATCAGAAAAAACTAAAAAACTGGAATCAAAAAAATATCTGGATCTCCCCCACTGAAAAAAAAGTAAGCCTCAAGAAATTTCTTAAATTTCTTGGCTCGCAAGGAATTACCAGCGTTCTGGTTGAAGGCGGTCGAACTGTGATCGATAATTTTTTCACCGAAAAACTCATCGACGAAATCTATTTATTTATTTCTCCCGAAAAAATCGAATCAGGTCTTCCCTGGTCTCTTAAGCAAAAAAAACTCAAGATCAAATCCATCAACACCAGCCTCATTGGTTCCGACACCCTTGTTCATGGAATCTTATAGTCCTTCGTCTTTTTCCTTTTTAATTTTTCCTTTTGCCTTTTTATGCTATAACTCCCCAGCAACAAAAACACCTCAAATGAGAAACCTAAAGAAGCTAATATCGCCCACCAATCCTCTCCGACTTTTTTATCACAAAGTCTGGGCTGTTATTGCCGCTTTTCGATATAAATTTCCCGCTAATGGAATGATTATTATTGGTGTTACCGGCACAGATGGAAAAACTACCGTCTGTACTCTTATTCATAGTATTCTTACCGCCGCCGGGCTGAAAGCCGGTATGACTTCCACTACCGAATTCCACATCGGAAAAAAAATCATCCGGAACACTACTCACAGAACAACTCTTGGAAGATTTGAACTGCAAAAAATGCTTCGACGTATGAAAAACGAAGGTTGTACCCACGTAGTGGTAGAAACTTCGTCACACGCCATTACCCAAAACCGTACCTGGGGAATTTCATATGATTTTGCCATATTCACCAATCTTTCCCCGGAACATTTGGATTATCACAAAACCCTGAAAGAGTATCGAAACGAAAAAGGTAAATTATTTAAATCACTCACTTCCGGTAAGAAAAAGGGAGTTTTAAAAACATCCATTGTTAACATAGATGATGATGAAGGTGATTTTTACAAAAATATAAAAGTAGATCGGGTCATTACCTATGGAAGAAGCATAGAAGCGGATGTTCAGGCTCTAAATGAAGAAGTCTCCAAAGAGGGTTCCAGTTTCAACATTATAACCACCGCACACCGCATTCCCGTAAATTTAAAATTACCTGGTAATTTTAATATTCAAAATTCACTAGCCGCGGCTTCGGTAGGAATAGCTTTGAATTTCAATGAAGACGTGATCAAAAAAGGTCTGGAGAACGTAGAAATTGTTCCGGGAAGAATGGAACGAATCCAGGAGGGACAAGATTTCGAAGTAATCATCGACTTTGCTATGACCGCCATTGGATATAAAACTCTTCTGCAAAATTTCCGTCAAATTACCAAAAATAAAATTTGGTTAATTTTTGGATGTTGTGGTGACAGAGACAAAGAAAAAAGACAAGTAATTGGAGAAATTGCTGGAAAATTCGCCGATAGGGTTATCATCACCGATGATGAACCCTATTCGGAAGATCCAAAAATTATTCGAGATATGATAAAAGAAGGGGTAGAAAAAACTAAACTAAAAGAGAACGTTAGCTTCTTTGTAATTCCGGATAGAAAAAAGGCTTTTGAATTTACCGCTCAGCAGGCAAGTAAAGGAGATACAATCATTATCCCCGGAATGGGTGACCTGGAAGGAAGAACCATAAAAAACAAAGTAATAAAATGGAATGACAAAAAAGTAGTAACTGAGGTCTTACATTCATTACTGGAAAAAAAATAATATTAGTAATACGAACATTATCAAAAACAATTCCTGAAGAGTGTTCAAAAAGTAACAGGCACATTATTGTTCTTTTCCTTGCCCCCACAACATCTCAAACAATCCCGTCATTGTTGAAAAAAGAGCCAGGCTATCAATTATAGTTGCAAATTCTTCTCCCTGCTTATAGGAAATAATCGCAACCTTTTTTGCATAGCAAAAAATAGCAACATCAAAAGAAAACTTTCTGGAGGATATATATCGTATTTTTCTCAATTCTTTGCTGCTAAACTCATTGCATTTTAAATTCACCTTATTTATCGGCAATACTACTCTGCAGGTAATTCCTTTTTTCACTCTTTTTGGAATATAACTCTCAAAAATATAATTCTTTAATTCTGCACTTATGGAACTAATATCATGAATAATATTTATCTCTTTTGCTAACTCTAAAGTTTCCTCATAAACAGAAATAATTCCATCCAGCCCCAAAAACGTCCTTACTCCCGGCAAAATATTTGCCGGATTAATTATCTTCTGAAACAGGGGAAGTTGTTCAGACATTACATTAATATATTTTTCCACTTTTTGCTTTTTTTGTTCCAAAAAAGAAAGAATCCTTTCTGGGGATTCTGCGGTAAAATATTTAATATTTGAACGAACTGTTGTGCTGACCACTCCTTTTTTCACTAATTGAATCAGTATCTGATAGGTCGTAATGCGATTGTATTGAATTCTGGAAGCAATAAAACTCGCTGGTCGTGCACCACTGTGCAGTAAGGCCAGATACACCTCTGCCTCCTTCTTGTTAAATCCAATATCAGTAAGAAGATTTTTCAGCATGGCATAGACAAAATTAAGGGAAGAAATGAATTCTAACAAATTATAAAGAGGATTGCAAGTTTTTATTTAATATTACTTAATCATATATTAAGTAAATATTTCCTGTTGCACTTTTTTAACAACACGTCCGTTTTTCCAGCTTTTCTAGCGGTTTTTCAGCACATACTTATCACCTCACCACCTCCTTTCTTTTTTGTATATTTTATTTTATAGTAAAACTATTCCATTTTCTCCCTTCCCCTTCCACCCTCTTTATTTCTGATTCAATTGTAGCCCTTTTTCCTTTTTATTTTTTACTTTTTATTTTTTACTATGCACACGCGAAAAACTCGTCAAAACATTCTTTTTGTGTCTATAGACGACAAAATAAAAAATATGATAATTCATAATTTAGAAAAAAAAGAATACCGGATAGATTATGTAAAGAACGAAGACATTGGTCTCGCAAAAGCTATTCATTTTTCCTATAGTTTTATTATTTATGATAAAAATCATCTTAATCATCCTGTCGAATTTATAAAAACCGTTCGAGACAACAACGTCATTACCCCCATAATTGTCTTAGCAAGTAAACTATATGAAACACTTAAAATTGAATGTCTTGAGTCCGGCGCCGATATGCTTGTAGATAAAAGAGAGATGGAATTCACGTTCGCGCAAATAAAAGCATTTATAAGAAGATTTAGTCCTGAAAAAGAAGAAAATATTTTAGTACAAAATCTCCAGCTGAATGGAAATAAATTAGAAGCAATATATAAAAATAAAAAAATCCCTCTTCGGAAAAAAGAGTTTAGTCTCTTGGCTTATCTGGCCAGTCACCCCAATACGGTTTTTTCCAGAGATCACCTTTATCAGATAATATGGAATAAACAGAAACTAAAATCAAACACTGTGGATACTCACATAAATCTCTTGCGAAAAAAACTTGGCGAAAACACCAGCACCTTGATCCGCACTATTCATGCTAAAGGATATGCTATAATCGTCTAATATAGACTACAAACAAAAACCAGATATTTCTGCCCATAGATTTCTCTTACTTCTCTTAACTTGTCTTTGTGCCCAAAGCCATACAGGCAAGAACCGGATCCGCTTAGCATTACCTTGTCCAATCCGCATCCTAAAATCTTTTCCTTAAATTCCAATATCTCGGGATATCTCTCAAAAATAACCCCTTCAAAATCATTATGCATAAGGTTCCAATAAGATAATATGTCTTTTGATCTTCTTCGTAATTTTTCAGAAAACATATCAGTCTTGTGAGTCATTTTTCCAATGGCAGAGAGATCAAGAGATCGATAAGCTTTTTCTGAAGAACTCTTTATTTTAGGAAAAAATATAAGCACCGGCACATTCGGAAAAGACGGAAGAGAAAAGACCTTTTCGCCGAAGTGAGCTCCAAAAGCCGTAGAATAATTACTCACAAAAAAAGGAACATCCATACCAATTTCCATTCCTATCTTCATTAAGGCTTGAGTATTAAGCCCGGTAGAAAATAAATGATTAAGTCCAAGTAAAACCGTCGCCGCATTACTGCTCGCCCCACCCAACCCCGCCGCCACCGGAATAATTTTTTTCAACTTTACGCTTACGCCAATCTGCTTTCCGATTTTTTTACAAAAAAGATCATAAGCTTTTCTGATCGTATTATTTTCCGGCAAGCGTTTGTTCGACTGAAGCTTTAATCCTTCGTCATTACAAGACGTAAACTCCAGTTCATCAAAAAGATTTATTCTTTGAAAAATAGTTTGAATACGATGATACCCGCTTATTTCGTCCTTATCGAGAATATCAAGCGTCAGATTTATCTTGGCCGGCGATTGCATTAACAAAGTATCTGCCATACACGGACATAATAACCATTTTTAAGACGTAATAACAGTATAATCATTGACTTTTACAAAAAAGTTATCATAATGAACTACTAATAATTTAAACCAAAAAATAATGAAAATACTATCACGTAAAGAATTTGAAGAAATAATTAGCCCACTATTGCCGGTCGATAATGAAAACACAGCAGAAGACGATCAAGAAATAATTTCCACTCTATTTAAGAAGTTGGCTATAGGGAGGGAAGTTATAATTTGTAGAAAAGAAGTGCTCTCCTCCTTAAACAGGGGGACGCAAGAGCAATTGGCAGATGTAGGATACAAAGCCAATGAATGGTTATTCGAGCAACATAATGATAAAAAAGGATTTATTGTTAAATTTATGGATAAAATTCTCAATATTCCCCTGGAAGGAATATTTGAAATAATAGTCGATACAAAAGAAATATGGTCGGAAGAAGAAAC
>DAOVYC010000013.1 GCA_030635805.1 bacterium
CGGCACATTCTGGGCAATATTTACAAAGAATGAATCCTGAGCGTAGACAAAGGCAAGACCGGTTGCTTCACCATCGCCGATCCCGGCCCACTGCTGTGCTGATATGGATTTCCTGTCCTCGAATGAGCGAGCATTTCTTACCGCACCCGTGTTCAGGAGTTCGAAGCTGAATCCGGCACCGTGGGCCGGTGTGAAGAAGGGGATGATCAAGTTGGTGATTTTGATTGTGATGATGATGGCGACAGTGAACTCGATAAAAATGATGGTGATAATGATGGTGATGGAATAGCGGATGCACCGTCTTCGTTTAGTTCCACCGGTCAAATTGTACAATCTGAGGAATCTACGTTTCCCGGATCGATTGGTAGCTTTGAAAGAGAAATGCTGGTTATTTGCAGTCGATTGCCTCAAACGTCGGAAGTGCAAGGGGTTTGCAGTGAACTTTCCGATTTATTGAAACAGTTTTCAGTAAATCCGGGTGAAGCCTCTATGAGGAATTTGTTGGAAGCAATTTCCATTCTTCGAGAAATTGTAGAAAATATTCCAAAAGTTGAAGCAAAAATAACCGCAATTCCGGGTAGGGAAGGTTCAGCTCCTTTTATGGTAGCTTTTAGCGGTTCGGATAGCAGGGATCCTTTTGGGGTAAGTATTCCGAAGGAGAATTTTGAATGGTGTATAGGATATACAACCACAGAAGAGTCGCTTAAATGTCCGTCGGGGATGAAGAAGATTGGTCCAAATATTTCACATGAATTTGAAGATGAAGGTGTTTATGCGGTGCAGTTGTTGGTGACTACGTCCGACAGGGATGCACTGGGAATCAAGACAGCCATGGATGGTTATTCGACTATTACTATTGTAGTAAACCCACCGAGTTCAAATATACGTATGAAAATCAGCACCGGTGGTAATTTTGTGGATGTGACTAAAAAAAGAACTCATGAAGTTTTGTATGGAGAAGCTGTCCTAAATGGAGTTACTTTTGACGCTTCGGAAACAACAGACTATTCGTCGATTGGGACTAGTCATATCAAGTCTACCAAGTGGGATTTTGGAGATGGGGATATAGAAGAAAGGGATGGATTTGTCGGGGTTTATATACATGATTACGATCTTCCAAACGTTTACAACGTTATATTTGAATTAAAAGATGATAATTCCAAAGTGAGTCGCAAAATTATTGAACTTGATATTACGAATGTTGTTGCTTTGCTGGACATTCTTCCTGAAAGCAGAAAAGGGGACATGGCAACCCAATTTACTTTTGATGCCTCGAATTCCAAGGTGGAGGGAGGAAAAATAGACAGTTATCTTTGGGAGATTATTGATGAGACCGATCCGGACAACTGGCTGGTGGTGGATTCAACGGAGAAGAATCGAAATTTAAACGGAGCGGTGGTGAACTACATTTTTCCAAAGGTTGGGAAATATAGAGTTAAAGTTACGGTGGCGACTGCTTCCGGTGACAAGAAACGTTCCATTACGGAAGATGTTCAAATACTTTCCCGGACGCCTATTGCCAGATTTATGTGGCGAGTGACTGATAAGCGTAAACCGGCTACAGCTTTTTTGGATGCCAGTGGCAGTACGGATCCTGATCCGAATACGGAGTTGAAATATACCTGGACTATCGATGGTGAAGTTGCAGAGTTAGTGGGGAATAACAAAGTGCCCATGATGGGTAATTATACGTTTGATTCGATTGGAGAACATCGAGTTGAACTTGTGGTTACAGATGATACCGGAGTGACAGATAAAATATCACATGTGATTAAAATCGATTCGATACTTGATGTAGATTTTAGCGCTGATCACTTTTCCGCTTATCCTGATCAGGAAATAATATTTACGGCCGAGAGTTCAATGGCCCGTGGCTATTTTTGGTATTTTGAAGATGGAGTAAAAAAATATTCGGATACACCGAGTATCGGTCATGAATATGGGAAGACCGGAAACTATTCGGTAATACTTACGGTGGATAATGTTCGGGGAGAAGAAAATACTATTTCCAAGCGAGTACGTATTGGGGATAAAGATAGCCCCATCTCTGTAGTTCGGGTGCTTCTTAACGGCTATGAAGTTGAACCTGATGAAAGGATATGTGGTAGCGGAGAAGGTATTCTTATTGATAGACTTTCCGCTTTAACTTTTGATGGCTTGAATTCAGTGAATACCGACGGGACGTCGCGAGGACTGAAATATTCCTGGGATTTCGATGATGGACAGAGAGCGACAAGTCGTTCCACCGTTCACAAGTTTGAAGAAATTACAGTTGGATCGGATTGCTATGAAATTAAATTGGTGGTTTCGGATCGAGTGACCGGTAAATCGGATACTTCCGCGCCGGTTCATGTTCGGGTGGAAAATATGAAACCAACAGCTGTTGCTTTGGATGTTGCTACACCTGCCAAATTAGTTACACCGGTTTCCGTGCCAATCAATTTGATCGGCTCAAAAGATGCAGACGGTCGAATTGTAGACTATACCTGGTGGTATTATGATAAACAGATACCAAACAAAAAAATTGATGTACATGTGACGACAGATTCAAAAACAACATTTACCGTGGGGCCTCGAGCGAAAGAAGGGATAGAGAGTACTTATCATTTCGCAGTGGAAATGAGGGATAATGATGGAGGTAAAGTGAGCAGTGAAGATATAATAGGTCAAAGCCAGACTCTGAAGGTAACTAACGGACCAAGTCTTGCTCCTATAGTGGAATACACTGTGGATAAAGCTCGGGCAAAAGTCGGCGAGAAGATTTCATTTACATCAATAAGTAAAGATCCTCTTAATCGTTATATTCCTACAAGTAATTATAAATGGGATTTTTATGGAGATGGTCGATATGATCGTGAAATAGTTGGTCCGGAAGTTAAATTTACCTATGATCGTCCCGGTACATATATGCCTAGACTCAAAGTAATTTCGGAGGGTGTTTCTGAAACTTATGAAATGGAGATTGTAGTTGAAGCGGTGACGGAAAATCCGGAGGCCGCCTTCCTCTTTATCAAGAGTGGTAATAAAATTATACTGATAAATAATTCATCAGTAGATCCTCAGCTTGATGTTGCCAGTCTTCGTTACGCTTGGGATTTCGATATTGAAGTAGATACGGATGGAAATGGTATTGAGGATGACGATGTGGATTCGGCTCAGGTAAATCCATCGCACATATATGATCTTGCCACAGAAAGAGATGTGGAAGTTAAATTGGTAATTACGGATGAAATGGGTCAGAGTGATGAAGTGGTAAGGAAAGTTATCTCCACAAAAAAAGAAGAGTTCGGGGCACTTGGGGCAACGGTGGTGAAAAAATTACGAGCGGTTCTGGATACAAATCCGGAGCCGGACGAACTTGATAAGAAAGTTTATCTTAAGCAGACAGAAGGTGAGCTTACTTTTATAATGAAAAAATCCACGGGGAAGATAAAAGAGTATCGTCTTGATTTAAATATATATGAAGATAGTGACGAAGATGGAGTTGCCGATAATGATACTGATAACAGTCTTCATGAGTCACTCGACAATGGAGCACCGTTTATTTATAAGTATGAGGGAGATGAAGGTAAAATTCGAGCTCAGTTAACTATCGAAGATTTCCAGGGAAAAATGGATTCTACATATATAGATATCGTTTTGAACGAGTCCGGAATGAGTCCCTTTGAGTCTACCTTTGATCCCGATAGTATCTTCCTAATTTCCGGCATGGCGCCTATTGCTTTGTTTAGTGTTCGGGATGAAGTGGTGGTACCACAGAAAGAAGCAACCTTTGATGCTTCCGGTTCTTCATTTCCCGAAGAAGGTATTAAAGAGTATCGTTGGGATTTCAATGGAGATGGAGAGGTGGATGAGGTTTCGGATCAGCCACTGGTAGAATATGCTTATAACGAAGAAGGTCAGTACGAAGTTACCTTGGGAATATTTTCCGAGACTGATCTTTATGCGGAATACAGTGAAACAATTTTTGTACGAGATCTTTATAATGATCCGATGGCGGATTTTTCTTATGAGACGGAAGATCTAACTGTACGGTTTGAAAATTTATCCACTTATGACAAAAATTTTAAGGGAAATAAATTAAACTTTGAGTGGAAATTTATACCCCTTCTGGATGAAGAAGAAGTTTCTGATGCAGATGAGGTAGAGGTTTTGGATCGCCTTGTTCTTACGGATGAATCCTCCGAAGATTCTGTTTTGGTAACTTCAGAGCTGGAAACTTATCAGGGTCTTGTAAATCGACCGGTAACTCTGGAAATTGCAGGATTATCCATTGAATTTAGTGCTGATACAAATATTTTTGATATTGACGATAAACCATATACAAAGACTATTTCGGTTCCGAAAGTTATTTCAGCACCAAAGGGTAGTCTTGATCTGGAACACAAGGTGATAGATGCTTTTATGGTTGTTTCGGTAAAACCACTCTTTGTTTCTCAAAATATTAAATTTGAATTGGATTTGGTTTCTTATGAAGGACTTTCCGATCCGGAAGTTGCTATTTTTGATCTGGAAGATAAAGCATGGAAAGTAATTGAAAGTAGCGAACAAGATGGCAAACTTATTGCCAGTCATGATCATCTGGGTATTTACGCTCTCATAGATAACAGAGAAGCGGAGATAGTTAAAAGTATTACGGAAGCAGAAGAATCCTTCAAAAAGACTCTCAAAATTAGCGAGACTTCTACAAGCGAGGAGCCGGTAAAAATATTTAATAATTATGGAACTTATAAAGTAGTGCTTACGGTTACTGATAAAGCAGGCAGAAAGGATTCAAAGATACGTCTTGTGACTCTAGAGCCTGGTGTTGTTACTTCTTTTGAGTCGGAAGTTTCTATGATGGAGGAAGGAGCGGAGGGAGCGGAAGGAGCGGAGGGAGCGGAAGGAGCGGAGGGAATGAAGGAAGAGAAGCTTGTTTCTGAAGAAGCTGTTCCGGGTGAAGTGGCGGCTCATGTTGAAACTACTCCAATAACCGAGAAAAAAGGAGGAATTGGATGGTTCATGATAGTTATGGGTATTATTTTATTTACTGCTTTTGTGGTCGGAGTAGTGTTTATCTTCAATAAGATAAAAGAACAGTTGTCTCACCATGAAGATGTAATGGCTGGTGGTGTGCCCGGGATGCCTCCGGTTTCCAAGGGGGAGGTTCCGGCTCCGTCAGTGGAAGTAGTGGAAGAACAAGCAGTAAGCAGTAAGCCGGTAAGTAATAAGCAGGAAGAGGGGAGAAAAGAAGAGAAAAAAGGGGGGAAGAAAAAAGAAGAACCAAAGAGAGAGGAGTCAAAAAAGGAACCTAAGACTGAACTAAAAAAAGAAGAAACTGTTCAGCCTGAGAAGAAAGATCATGAAGATGATAACAGTGGATCTATGCCGAAAGGTGGAGAAGGGGCTATCCCGGATTGGCTGAAGAAATAAGAGGAGAAAAAAGATTTAACAATAAGATTTACTTTGCGCAATTGAGCTTTGACGCTTGTTTTGATATACTTTTCTAAAAGTTTTGTATGTAATTTCTCCCATAACATGGTCGATAATGCGAGTCAGGGATTACCGTCTCAGAGACCTGACGACGGTGATCAAAACAAGTCAGCTCAACCGGATCAGCCAAGTTTTTCGAAACCAGATCCAGATGTTTCTAATGTTCCAGAACCCGAGGCTTCGAAACCCGAAGTTCCAAAACAGGAGGAAATTTCCAAACCTGCAGAGAAGGAGGTGGAAACTTCTTCTTCGCCGGTGATTAATCGATTTGATAAGGGTGCAGGAGCGGAGGGAAAGGGCTCAGGAGCGGAAGGAGCGGAAGGAAAACCAACTGAGCCAGTTGAGAAACCTGTGGAAAAGCCGGTAGAGCAGTCAACAGAACCAACAGAGCCAACAGAACCAACAGAACCAACGAAACCAACAGAACCAACAGAAAAACCTGCCGAAGGCGTAAAGCCAGGAGAGGTAAAACCTGTTGCTGAGGCGGGTGTCCTTCAACAGGCTCAGGATCTAAAGAAAGAGTCAGGGGCAGTTAAAACAGAAGATCAAAAAAAGGAAGAAAAGAAAAAAGAAATAAGGACAAAAAAGAAGAAGAATGCGATTTTGGGAATTGTGGTGATTTTCTTTGTGCTATTTGTGCTGGGTATGATTCTTTTGGTACTGATGTTGGCGCAGAATCCACAAAGCAATCCACTTCTTGAACTTTTAGGCATAGAACCCAGTTCTTTGAAAATTATCTTAAGCGGTATAGTAAATGGAGTGTTTGGATTTCTTGCTTTTATCGCTCTTATATTTACCACAGTTGGAATATTTAAGATGTGGACTGCTCCAAAGGGTGATAAATTGGCAAAGAAAAGGGCAATATTTATGTCGGTGATAGGTACGGTACTTACCGTAGTTATAATATTTATTTGGGTTGTTCTCTATTTTTATATTAGTCAGCTTCAGGTGGGGGTTCGAGTTTACAGTGGTATTATCACCGATCCGGCGGAAACCACTCAATTAACCGCTCCGGTGCAGGTTATTTTCTCTGCGGCGGGGATTCGCGAAAGATATCGAGCGAGTACCATTATAGCTTATAACTGGGATTTTGATGGTGATGGGGAATATGAAGACGGTAACGGAGAAGAGATAGCTTATACGTTTGAAGACAAGGGTGATAATAACGGGATATACAATGTTGGAGTTGAGGTTGTTTTTGCCAAAGGCAAACCTATTATAGTTTCAAAACAACTTACTATTTCAAATATTCTTCCGGAAGTTAAGTTTAAGGCGAGTCCGGGGTTGGAAGGATTTGCCCCTTTCGAAGTTACCTTTAATGCCGGCGAAACCAAAGATCCGGATGGTAGCATAGTGAAATACGAATGGGATTTTGATGATGATGCCCGATATGATGCTGAGGGAGAAGAAGTTGTATTTATTTTTGAGGAAGCCGGTTCGTACAGAGTTCTTTTACAGGTGATGGATAATAATGGTTCTACGGCTACTCATGAAGAATTTGTTGAGGTGGAAAGATCGGAAAAAACGGAAGTGATTATTGATGCGGAACCCGGGCTTGAAGGTGTCGCTCCATTGGAGGTGACTTTTGACGGTTCCCGGTCAGTAATGCCCGGAACAAAGATTCAATCTTATAAATGGATTTTTGGTGATGGCAGTAAAGATCAGCGAGGAAAAATCGTGAAGCACACATATAAAAAATCCGGTTCATATACCGTGGCCTTGGAAATAGCCGGTAATGATGGGCGTAAGGAGTCGTCGGTGGTGACGGTGGTCGTGACGGTGGCCAAGACTATTCCGGTTGCGGTGATAACTACAGACTCTAAGGTTGTGGATGGTGTTATTTCCGGTGACGTACCTTTGTCGATAGAATTCTCAGCGACTGATTCTACGGATTTGGATGAGAACATCGTTGAATATCAATGGAGTTTTTCCGACGAGGAAGTTATAGATGAGTATGGGGAAAAGGTAGGTCATATTTTTAATAAAGCGGGAGAATATACAGTTACCCTGCGGGTGGTGGATGCAGATGAAAATTTTGGCACAGCTACTTTGATGATAAAAGCAGATGAGCCCGGGCTGGTTGGGAAAGTTGTTGCGAATCCTCTTTCAGGAATAGTTCCCCTGGATGTTTCCTTTGACGCTTCCGGATCATTTGTAACCGATGATAGTGAGATAGTGGCTTACAGATATGATTTTGGAGATGGTACTCCTTCTACATCCGGTTCAGCAAAACAGATACACAGATATTTGGAGGAGGGTAGTTTTGTAGCTCAAATAACAGTAGTAACGAATAAGGGCGCGGAAGAAACTCTCGAGGTTTACATAAATATTCTTGCGGTTCCGCTTCAGTCTAAATTTGATTATCGTCCCAAGTCCGGTTCGGCGCCCTTGAAAGTTTTCTTTGATGCCAATGAATCTACAGGAGATATAACTTCCTACTCATGGAGTTTTGGGGATGGGGGGATTAGTAAGGTGAAAAGTCCCGAACATGTTTTTGATGAAGTCGGTACGTATAAGGTTGAACTTGAGGTGCAGGATATTTCCAGGAATATAAGTAGTTTCTCCAGAAACGTAATTGTTGAATGAGAGTGTTGAAAAAGTGGCATCTACGGCGTTAGAAACTAAATTTTGATCCTCATTCGCCTCAGGTGAACTGCGGTTATCCGCCTAAGGCGGACGCCTTGTATCTACCACTTTTTGAACATTCTCTGGATAGCTAACGACCCAAAACCTACTCATTCGAGTCTGAGCCTGAGGGCTCATCCCTCAGAGTCGAAGACAACCTACAACCTAAATCATGATAGATCAGTTTTTACGTCATCCGGGGATTTTTCTTCTTTCGGTGTTGCTGGCTTTGATTCCTACGATTGTTTGGGGATATTATTTTTATCAGAAAAATACGGTTAACAAGAAGACAGCGTTAGTCACTTTTTTAGCGGGAACACTTTCGGTGGTGCCTGTTCTTTTTTACCAATTTAGCTGGTCTCACATTCCGGACATAAGTATTCATTATTATATTCCACAACTTATTCAGAGTCCGGGATGGTATACTATTGGTTTTTTTGTGGTTGTGAGTGAAATTATTGCTTTTATAGCGACCCTGGTCAGTGCCTTGGCGGTTATTGTTGTTTCGCTTGTTACTTGGACCAAGGGCGTGGTGGGTAATGTGTTTCGTGCCGTTACAGAGGAAGATTCAAATTTCAAAATTGTTGGTTTGCTTATTGCCATCTTTGCAACTCTGGTGGTGTATTCCGGATATACTGCGGCGGAGGCGCTCATCATTACAGTTTCGCTTGCCACCCTAGAGGAGTTTGTAAAACATTTGGTGGTGAGATTCGTGGATGATAATAGATTGAAAAGCATAGATGATGCGATAGAGTATTCTATTTTAGTCGGGCTTGGTTTTGCTTTTGCGGAGAACATTTTTTATTTCTTCTCGGCCTGGAATGGTGGAGCCTTTGTTCAGATATTTATTTTCCGTTCCATACTTTCCGTTTTTGCCCATGTTTTCTTCTCGGGAGTTTTTGGATATTTCTACGGGATGGCTCATTTTGCTACTCCTATTTATCACGAGGAGGTTCACAAGAACAGACATTTATTTATAAGAATGATTCATAAGATAGTTCACATGAAGGGGTCGGTTCTTTTTCATGAAGAGAAGATGATGGAAGGGCTTTTGATTGCGACTTTGCTACACAGTATCTTCAATTATCTTCTTCAGTTAAATCAAATAGTATTCGTAGTACCGTTCTTGTTTATCGGATTTTTTGTTCTTTCTTACCTTATTGATAAAAAGGAGGATCATAAAGAGTTTAAGTTCGTCTCGGAGGAGAGAACTACAGGTAAGATCCACGAGATGTCTGTGGATTACTAGCGGTTTTCAATAGGGCAAAGCTTTCCTTCATAAAATTAACTTTGTTGGATTGTTCGTCCTTGGCTCCAAAGGAAATTTCATTGCGGAATCCTTCACTTCGTGACTATTCGGCAAGC
>DAOVYC010000082.1 GCA_030635805.1 bacterium
CGAACAGAAATTTTACCGTAGTACTTTCCATCTATTTTCACCGCCGGGCAGTTTTTTTTGGTTACTTCTTTTTGCTGTCAAAAAAAAGTAACACAATGCAGCTGGTCCCCAAAAGCTGATCCCAAAAAAAGTAACACAATACGGCAAAAAAGAATTCCAGATAGACACTCTAAGCTCTAAGTGCTAAAATAAGACCTAAAACAAATACTTGACAAACAAACAATAATAATGGATAATATAATATACTGTATTTACGGTAAAAATTAAGAAATAAGATAAATGGACGATCCAATCAATCAAATCATTGATCTAATACTAAAGAGTAACAAGATTTTAATAACCCCTTCGTCACCACCTGATGGTGATTCAATTGGATCTGCACTTGCTTTATTCGAAGGTTTAAAAAAACTGGGGAAGAAAGTCACCGTAGTATGCGCCGATCCTGTCCCCCAATCGTTGCAATTCCTTCCGGGAAGTTCAACTATCATCGATGCAATCAGCGACAATAAAGATTTTATTGTTACTTTAGATTGTAATGAAGCTCAGGTCGACAAGCTAAAATACGAAATTGTAGACAACAAAGTGAATATTATTATCACCCCAAAAGATGGGGAGTTTTCCGAAAAACACATCTCATTTAAAAAAAGCGGACCTGATTATGATCTGGTTATTGCTGTAGATACTGCCGATACTAAACAACTCGGCATAGTTTACGAAAATAATGCCGAATTTTTCTACAACGCTCCAATAATCAATATTGATCATCATGTTTCGAATATTAATTTTGGAACAATTAACTACGTTGATGCTTCCGCCTCTTCAACTACAGAAATTCTTTTCAAGATATTTAAGGCTCTGGAAGAAAGGGTTCAGAAAAAAATTATTGAAGGCAAAGAGGCCACTTACCTCCTTACCGGGATTCTCACCGATACCGGCTCTTTTCAGAATCCGAACACCACTCCAAAATCACTGGAAGTTAGCGCGGAATTGGTTGAAAGAGGGGCATCTCAACAGGACATTGTAAGACACGTTTTTAGAACTAAAAGTCTAACTACCTTAAAACTTTGGGGAGAAGTTTTATCAAAGATAGAAACAGACGATAAATACAAAATCGTCTGGTCCACCATGACTCAATCAGATCTCTCAAAAACAAATGCAAAAATAGAAGAAATTTCCGGTCTTATCGACGACATGCTTGTTAACGCACCCGGTGCTGAAATTGTTTTTATTATCAAAGAAGACAAGGATAAGGTCAGCTGTTCCATGCGTAGCACCACTCCCGCAGCCAATGTATCCGAAATCGCAGAACACTTTGGCGGAGGAGGACACATTCAGGCCTCCGGATTCAAAATAGTTGGTAAAAATTATAACGAAGCTGTTCAGGAAATTGTAAGTTATATTAAACAGTATCAGGCAAACAGACTTGATCTGATTGATACCCGGCAAAATATACCTCAAGTATCAAAATCGGTAGACAAAATAGCACCTTCAATCCCTACGACCCCTAAAAAAGATCAAACCGTTAACCTTGTAAACAAGGTTAATCAACACATTCTTGGAAAAACGGAAACTCCTCAGAAATCCGCAGAAACTCGCCCCAATAATCGACAAATAAACAGGATAAAACCAGATCCAAAACAAAAACCTACCCCCATACAACCGGTTCAAGCCCCCCAAAAGCCGCCAAGAACAGCAGAGGTTCAAGCTTCAGTTCAGCCGGTTAAAACCGTAAAACCGGTAACTCCACCTCCCGTGGAGCCATCCCAAGCGTCCGTAGAGACACGCCGTGGCGTGCCTCTCCAGAAACAAGATCTCATATCTCCCATAAAAGAAAAAAAACAGATTTCTCAACAAAAGTCGCCAAGTCAGAAGCAATCGGTTCAAACGATCACTCCACCTCCCGTGGAACCGGTAGCCCCTTCTTCCCCTGAACCCTCCCAGGCGTCCGTAGAGACACGCCGTGGCGTGCCTCAAGAGTCCCACAGTCCCCAACCAGAAAGCCCATCCTTCGATCCCTTCAATCCTCCTGACGCAGACGAAAGCGACATCCTAGCCGCATTAGACAAGCTGTAATTCAGTTGTCTGAACCTTGATTCACTTGATTAGAGGTCTCCCTCTTCCTATTTTGCCCGGCATTGAAAATAGATGGCTGAAGGTACAGGTAAAATTTCGTCGTGAGAGCATTTGTCTGACGAACTTGAAACTGTAAACTTGTAAACTGTTAACTGGAAGGAGTTATGCTCGAACAGAAATTTTACCGTAGTACTTTCCATCTATTTTCACCGCCGGGCAGTTTTTTTTGGTTACTTCTTTTTGCTGTCAAAAAAAAGTAACACAATGTAGTTGGTCCCCAAAAAGAACAACAATGCAGTCAACAGCATTTTTGGTTCCTCATGTTTAGATTATTTGATAAAATGCCCCCAGCTACACGCCGGTGTGGCGGAACTGGTAGACGCGCGCGACTCAAAATCGCGTGGGGCAACCCATCTCGGTTCGAGTCCGAGCACCGGCACCAAGAAACTTATGATCTAAACCTATAATTCGGTGCCTCTCTCGCGATTACCACATCATGCGGGTGAGACTCAACCATAGAAGCACTTGTAATTTGAATAAATTCGGCCTTTTCATGGAGTATTGAGATATCTTTTGAGCCTTGATAGCCCATAGACGACCTTAGTCCTCCTGCAAGCTGATAAATCTCTTGTGCAACCGATCCTTTGTGAAGAATCAACCCTTCTATCCCTTCCGGAACAAATTTAGCGACATCTTTGATATTTGCTTGTCCATATCGCTCTTTCCCGCCACTTTGCATCGCTCCTATTGACCCCATTCCTCGATAAGCCTTGAAAGTCTTACCGTCCCGGTAAACGGTTTCTCCCGGAGATTCTGAAGTTCCTGCAAATAAAGATCCAATCATTACCGCTGAAGCTCCCGCCGCTATCGCTTTAGCCGCATCACCTGAATATCTTATACCGCCATCGGCAATAACCGGCACTATTCCCTTGGCCGCCTTTACAACCTCAATAATCGCTGACAACTGAGGAACTCCTATCCCGGTGATGACACGAGTAGTACAGATAGATCCCGGGCCTATGCCCACCTTTACGCCATCAGCTCCGGCCTTGATAAGAGCTTCACAGGCTTCTTTAGTACCTATGTTTCCTCCAATTACTTGTATTTTTGGATAGTTTTTTTTGATATATTCAATTGTTTCAATCACTCCTTTACTGTGTCCATGAGCGGTATCCACCACCATTACATCCACCTCCGCCTCTGCCAACTTCTTTACTCTTTCTTTCATGTTGGCCGCCGGACCCACCGCCGCTCCAACCAAAAGACGACTATGTTTGTCTTTTGCCGAATCCGGAAATTTTTCATTTTTCTCAATATCTTTACGAGTCACCAAAGAAATTAACTTTCTGGATTTTTTATTATCAACAATTAGCAGCTTAGAATATTTACTTTCCTCCAGAATTTCATAAGCCTCTTGAAGTGATATCCCTTCCTCGGCAACAAGCAATTTCTCAAAAGGTGTCATCCTGTCTTTTACAAGCTGTCCCGCGTGCTTCATAAAATAGTCATTTTTAGTCACAATACCTACCAGCTCACCGTCTGACTTGCCATTTTTTGTCACCGGGACCGCCTTATACCCCTCATGTTCTCGTATCTCAATTACCACCGAAATTTTATCACTCGGCTTTACCACAACTGCATCTCTTATAAATCCGCTTTCATATCTTTTCACTTTTCGCACCTCTTCCGACTGTTCATCCGGTGTTAAATTTTTATGAATAATGCCAATCCCACCATTTAACGCCATAGCTATAGCCATTTCATATTCGGTAACTGTATCCATTGCCGCCGAAAGAAATGGGATATTCAAAGAAATCTCTTTGGTAAGTTTCGTTCGTACATTCACATCCTTCGGTAAAATCTCCGAATATTGCGGGAGCAGAAGCGCATCATCAAATGTGAGATATTGAGGAAAAGCCATGGGATCAAATTACTGGTTTTCAAACATCCTACCTAAAAATATCGATTTTGTAAAGCAAAAATCAGAAAGTCAGCCCTGCCCCTGTTTTATGTTTTATGTTTTATGTTTTATGTTTTACCATGAAACTCCTGAAACCTATGAAACCCATGAAACTTTTGATCGCCACCACCAATCCCGGAAAGTTTCGAGAAATCGAAGAAGTTCTTCGTGATCTCCCCTGCAAATTAGTCTTTCTTGGGGATCTGGATATTCCCAAGAAACTGGAAGAAAC
>DAOVYC010000130.1 GCA_030635805.1 bacterium
AAGGTTTTCAATAAAGTATTCTTTTTCTTTACCGATACCAATTAACTCGTAGAAAGCAATTTTTTTCTTTTTGTTTTTCTTTTTGTTTTTCTTTTTTGGCTCCGGTTGATTGTCCGGTTCTTTCTTTTCAGGCTCTGCTGACTCCGGTTGATTGTCCGGTTCTTTCTTTTCAGGCTCTGCTGGCTCCGGTTGATTGTCCGGTTTTTTCTTTTTAAAGAGTCTCATTATCTGTTATTTAATATCTATTGATCTAGTAACTGATGTTTACGATGGTGGCGCTACTCTAAGCACCTCTTCCAGGGTCGTGAGACCACTTTTGACTTTCAGAATACCGTCTTCGAAAAGACTGCGTGCACCCTGCTGTACCGCAAGGTCCCAGATTTCCTGTCTTGAGGGATTTTTGAGAATGAGTTCCTGCATTTCTTTGGCAATTGGTATGACCTCAAAGATGGCTACTCTGCCTTTGTAGGCCATAGAACTGCACGCCTTACAACCTTTACCCTTGTAAAGAGTGACCGTTTCTTCCGGAAAGTAGGCTTGGGCGTTGGGCAGGATTTTTTCGATTTCCGAACGTGGAGTTGCGACGCTGTAGCGACACCCCGGACATATCCTGCGTACCAATCTTTGGGCAATGATAATGTGTAAGGTGGAGGCCAAAAGAAATGGTTCAATACCCATGTTGAGCAGACGAGGGATAGCGGTTGCCGCATCATTCGCGTGAAAGGTTGAAAGAAGTAAGTGTCCAGTAAGCGCGGCATTGACCGCTATTTCTGATGTTTCCTGATCACGTATTTCACCAACAAGAATGATGTCGGGATCCTGACGTACAATGGCCCGCAGTCCTTTGCTGAACGTTAGGTCGGTTTGCTGATTTACCTGAATATGATTTACACCACCAATACGATATTCAACAGGATCTTCAATGGTAGAGATGTTGACACCCTGGTGATTGAGGAGTTTTAAGACAGAATAGAGTGTTGTCGACTTTCCTGAACCGGTCGGTCCCGTGGACAGAATCATGCCAAAAGGTTTTTTGTAAGCATTCTCAAGAAGCGCTTCATCTTGCGGCGAGAGACCAAGGTCGGACATGTGAAAGCTTTGAATGTACTGTGTAAGAATACGAATGACCACTTTTTCCCCATGGATCGTCGGAACAATGGAGACGCGTAAATCGATAGCTTTATCGTTGTGCTTGTGATGTATGGATCCATCTTGCGCGGCAAAATGTTCATCTATGCGGAGCTGGGCGAGTACTTTAATTCTGTTGACAATATTTTCACCGTATTGCTTTGGTATATGTCCCGCTTCCTGAAGGATGCCATCGATACGAAAACGAATGAGTACGTCCTTTTCCTGCGGCTCAAAATGAATGTCTGAAGCCTGATACGCAAGAGCGTCTTCCATGATTTCATCAATGATTTCTGGTGCAACGCTCTCTTGTTTACCGATAATTTTGGAGAAGCGCGTCTCAAGAGGCTTGCGGTACTGGATGAACGTGGCGTCTATATATTCTGGAAGTGTATAGGCAATGATTATTTTTTTGTTCGGAAACAATTGTCCTACCGCTGTTACTATCTTTTGTTCGTCCGGTTTGTCGCTTGCGAGCGTAACGGTTTTCTCGTCCTCTTTAAAAAGAGCTATGCGATATTTTCTTGCTATGTTTTCAGGAATCTTCTGGATCTCTGTCTGGGGTAGCTGAGTGGCCTGAAAATTGCAGTAAGGTACCTTGAAAGATTCTGCAATCGCCTGCCCCAGGAGTGTTTTGGTAATAAGTCCTTCCGATATAAGGTGGTCTGTTATTGAGAGCTTTTTTTGTTTCGCAATTTTCTCGGCCTTTTTGATATCGTCAGGGCTGACATAATTCTGTTCCAGGAGAATTTTTTTCAGTTGTTCACCATCTATGTTCATATTTTCAGGATTTTTTTGATAGTAGTAACAATGTCATTCAGGGATATGTTTGATTTTATCAAGTAATCACAAGCACCAAGATCTTTGGCGCGTTTAATATCTTCTTCCTGTCCAAGATTCGAAGCTACAATAACGGGTATTGTGTTGTTTCTGTTTTTTAATTCCGCAAGAATACTAAAACCATCAATTTCTGCCATGATAAGATCCAGGATAATAAGATCAAACGTCTGCTTTTTTAGCATTTCAAGCGCTGTTTCGCCATC
Organism: bacterium; assembly: GCA_030635805.1. Lineage (GTDB taxonomy): Bacteria > Patescibacteriota > Gracilibacteria > JAUYGZ01 > DAOVYC01 > DAOVYC01. The sequence continues at coordinate 2,172 of DAOVYC010000130.1, forward strand.
CAGAGCGGTGGCTGTGTCAAAACCCGAGTGGTCCAATTTAAGCGCCATAGCTTTGGCAAGCGGGGCTTCATCTTCAATGATGAGGATTTTCTTGGCAGAATTTTTCATAATAAAGTGAAAATGTATTCTTTGTATTATACCATTTTTTGTGTCTGTGTTCTAGCTGAATTGATACTCGTATCCAATAGCTATGGGTGGGGTCCGCCGGGAGGAGCCGGTGGAGAAAATCCCGGTGGAGAAAATCCCGGGTAATCAATAAATATTTCATGATATAATTTTCGTATAAAAAAAATATTATGCAGATCCCTCGTCGAAAAACCCGGGAAGTTCGCGTTGGCAACATCGGCATTGGTGGTGATAATCCGGTGCGGGTACAGACGATGACGAATACCGATACGCTGAATATAGAGACTAGTGTGACGCAGATTTTGGAATGCGTGAAAGCGGGAGCGGAACTGGTGCGCTTGACTACGCAAACCCCCAAGCACGCGCAAGCATTGGGTGAGATTAAGAAGGAGCTGGAGAAAAAGGGATGTAAAATACCGCTTGTCGCCGATGTTCATTTTTTGCCGGAAGTAGCTTTTGAAGCACTTAAATTTGCAGATAAAGTTCGTTTGAATCCCGGAAATTTTTCGAAACCAGGGGAAGATATTGAAAAAAGTTTAATTCCACTGATTGAGATGGCAAAGAAGGCGAAGAAGCCAATTCGCATTGGAGCAAATCATGGTTCTTTGTCCGACAGGATTTTACAGAAGTATGGAGACACGCCTGAAGGAATGGTGGAATCGGCTATGGAGTATCTGAGAATATTCCGGAAACATGATTATAATGAGATTGTGGTGGGGGTGAAGGCTTCTGATGTTTTGGTGATGATTGAGGCGAATCGCTTGCTTGTAAAAAAGATGGATGAAGAAG
>DAOVYC010000096.1 GCA_030635805.1 bacterium
AGTTAAGATCGTAAGCGACAAAAGATGCCCAGGGAATCGCGGCGGTTGCCGTTCCGGCAATAACATCGGGGTTGATATTTTTTTCTTCGATCATCTGCTTAAATCCTTCCACAATTAACTTTCTCTCTTCCGGGTGAGAAATCATGAGGCGATTATCGCAGTAAACCGGTGAAAGAATACCGGAAACCCATTTGAACGGCGGATCTGTTTTGACTTTTACGGCGTTAGCTTTGAGAAGAGCTTCTGAAATTTGTTCTGCAGGCATGAAAAAATATTATTGATAATTCGTATAGACTATAAAATAGAAAACGCAAAAAATCTACTGCTGTGTTAGCAGTAGATCTTTATTTTTAAAGTATGATCCAAGAACTATTGAGACTCTCGATGAGTCTTAGTTTTGGAGTACCTTGTGATGTAATAGAAATTTTAACCTAAGAAACTAGGCTAACCTTTGTGGCGTTAGGACCTTTAGGGCCTTCAGCAACTTCGAAGGCTACCTTGTCTCCTTCGTTAAGGTTTGCAAATTCTACGTCTACAAGCTCGTTTGAATGAAAAAAAAGATCTTTTTCTTCTCCCTCTCGAGAAATGAATCCGAATCCTTTGTCAGTAAGACGAGCGATGGTTCCTTCTTGCATAATGTAACTTGTAAAAAAAAATAAATTACCGATGCCTATTATAAGCACATATAAAAGAATATTGAAACTTAAAATTGGTGGAGATGGCGGGAGTCGAACCCGCGTGTAAGGAGTAAAGCTGTAAGGTCTACAATGATAGTTTGTCTTGAATTGTTAGGCAATCAGGATAAAAGACGAACAGAAAACCCTGAAAGCTTAAGCCAAAAGTTTCGATTCATCGGTTGGCAATCGAATCATCTAGACTACCATAAATTATCGCCTCAGACCCACGGTAGACTACAGAGAAAGGGGCGACATCCGAAAATTGTCGGATAATTATGCAACTACAGGAGCAAAAGAAGGCACAGAAAGTGCTTCCCTAGCTTGAGCTACAAGAAATCGTGCTTTAGCACTTATTTTTGCGCTGGACGTTGATAACGGCCGGACAGCGCGACGACCACACCGCACTTAGCAGATTTAGAATCTCCCTAGCGAAGCCAGTACATCCCCAGATCGGAATTTTTATAAAAAATTCCTCAAATTCACAATTTACAATTCACAATTTACAATGTTTGGTACAGCAGATATCTGAATAATAAATTGAAACTGAAAAATGTGAATACATGTCAAAGAGCGGATTGATTATACGAAAATCCCCTGTTTTTGCAATGAATTACTCCATAATCTGCACGAAATACGAGCTTACTTAAAACTCTCAGCACTGATTACGGGCACGAAGGTGACCTGTTCGTATGGTTTTTCCTGTTCGGAGTTGGAGATATCTCCCTTGAACATAACTACCGGAATATAATAAATCTTGGTTTCATTGTCTTTCCATTGATATTTTTCGATGTAAGCCAGAGTGGCTTCTTTATAATTGGCATCGATAGTATATGGTTTCAGGTCTTCATCGGGGGTGTCAATTCGCAGAGGCATCGGTCCGTAGTTGAAAGCGTTGGTGCCACCCGTTTTTTCCAGGGTTTCTTTGATGGCGCTAAATTTTTGTGCTTCATATTCGGTTTTATCCATGTTGAGAGAAAGGTTTACCGATCCGGACATCGCCTGCTTATCGATAATGTCGATGCTTATTCTCACCTGCCCGACTTTTCCTCCGGAGTAGTCAACAACAAACACGCTATCTATCATTCTGGGATAGATTACGGTTATTTCTGAGGGAACGAAATCCTGATCTTCATTATAATAAGTTTCCCAACGTTTATCTATTTCCGGTGTGTTTAAAGTGGAGGGATCGATGCCGTGCTCCTTGAGAAAAGTATTGGCGATATTGATGAGCTCACTATCCGCCGGGACATCTTTTTTGGTAGGACGCTTTTTTTCTCGATCGTATTCTCTATTGGTATGAAAATTGATAATTCCTGAGTTGAAATCGACATTGTAGCTTCTTTTTTCGCCTGAATTGAAGAAACTCATGTGTTGCATGGTGAGTTTGCCATTTTCAATGAATTTACCGGCGACCATGCCGAGATTACCGAGAAGCGATTCGAGACGAGTCGAGGCAATCTCTGTTTTTTTTGTTTTATAAATAGACATACTTCCCGGAATGGAAACTTCCGTACTGCCGGAATAAGTATAGGTAATTTCGGGCGGATAAAGATCTCTTCCCGGATAAGGAGGAATCATTCTGCTTTCCATCATAATTTCGCCCCCTCCTCCACCTTTACCGGCAAATGTTGCGGACGTCGTTTCTACTCCATCGTCACCTCCTTTGCTTTGAGTACCGGCACTGCCGATATCCGGAACTTCACCAAAATCTTTGTGGCTAACCTCATTTATTTCATCCGCTTCTTCGTTGAGAAGGGCGCTAACATCGTCGAGATCGACAATATCTTCTCCAATCGTTTTTTCTTCTTGGGTCAGATCTTTTTCAAAAGGAAAATCAATAACGTTGAACTGATTGAGGGCAACTACAACAACAAGGGCTGTGGCAAATGAGCCGGAAAGAAAGATAAGAAAATATTTCATGATTTTTTCTTTTAAAGGATGGCTAGATTTACGCACTTTGGTGATATTGAGAAGTGCTTTTTTAATATTTTTATCGAGAGATTTCTTGAAATTCGGATCGGCTTGAATCTCTTTTTTGGCGAGAACTTGTTTGATAGCAGTGAGAATTTCCGGATCAAGTTTGACGGATACTTTCTTGCCGGTAAGAATTTCTTCCGCGGCTTGGATAACTTTGTCGATGTTCTTATCTGATTCCTTCATGGGCTCGGGATTAGTGAGATTTGTGGGACGCTTGGGACGCTTGGGATCTAAATTACTAGAGCTTACTGCTTACTGCTTACTAGCTTACTGCTTGTAAGCAATCGCGGAGCATTTTTACGGCACGGAAAAAAGCTATTTTGATGGCTGATTCCGTCTTGGCGAGAATATTACCGATTTCCAGATTTTTGAGGCCCTCTTTTTTTAGTTCAACCACCTCTTTGTAATTGGGTGGAAGTTCACTTAAGCATTTTTTGAGATGCCCCAGACTGATAGATTTATCGACCGCTTCTATAATTTCGTTTTCACCGGTGTTGCTGAGATTTTCGGCATTATTGAGAGAGACTGTTCGCCTTTTTTCATACTCGTTGATGATGAGATTGTGAGCGATTTTGTAGAGCCAGGCGGAAAATCTGTTTTCTTTATAGTGATAAGAGTTGAAAGCACGGATGGCCTGAAAAAATGTTTGCTGAGTTAGATCTTCGGCAAGCTCTTTGTTGGACGTTTTGCGGTAGGCGTAGGAATAAATCTTGGGAAAATAAATTTGATAAAGCTCTTCGAAATAACGAATATCTTTTTGAGCTTTGCTAATAATTTCCGATTCTTTTTTGGCGATCATAAAAAAATAGAAGAAATTTGTCTTGCAGTAGGGCAAAGCTTTGCTCGCTACTTGTACTTAGTATAACAGGGATTTTTGGAAAAAGTTACAAAAAAGGGAGAGTCTTTTTGCTACATTCTAAATTTGACGTTTGCGTTGAATTATGATTCAATAGGCAACCAGGTGTTTTTTGTTCTTTGAAAATTTGTTGTTCGGCCCGGTGAAGTCAATAATTTTTTGTTGGTTTTGCTGGGCTGGCAAAATGTTTTTTTAATTACCTCTGAGGAGGTGGGAAGGATGTTGTTATGAGAAGATCTAAATCAATAACAATAAGTTTAAAATTTGTTATTATTTTTGTTTTGATTTATACCATGATTCTTGCGACACCGTTTGTATGGGCGATAGTTGATTATAAAAATCAGCTCAGCAAGCAAAATG
>DAOVYC010000032.1 GCA_030635805.1 bacterium
AAGAAGCTAATAAGGGCGCTGTTCAAGAACCAAATGCTTTCTTAAAAAGACATCTCCTTATTTCTACCTACGATTTATTTAAAAAATTAAAAGAAGGGAAAAATCTGGATAAAGTTGGATTCAAAGATATGGGTGCCGGAGGAAACACTTGTGCCAGCGTGGAAATGGTGGAACATTTTGATCTTGGGGCTGATATAGACCTGGAAAAAATTCATACCGCTTTGGATAATCTCCATCCATCTGTTATTGCCTGTGCCGAAACCCAGGAAAGATTTTGTTGGATGTGTCATCCGGACCTTACCCAAATAATTATAGATCATTACAACAAAACTTGGGAATTACCCAAAATTGCCGCCAACGCTCGCGCTTCGCATGTTGGGAAAGTGAAAGAAGGAAACTATGTTTTGAATTATCAGAAATCAAAAGTTTGCGACGCTCCCGCAAAAGACATTACTGAAGGACTACAATACGAAAGAAAATATTCAGATCCAAAAAGAAAATTTGAGGAACCAAAGTTGCCTGAAAATATAAATATTTCCGAAACACTTGAAAAACTTCTCTCTTCCAAAAACATCGCTTCCCGTGAATCAGTATACGAAAGATACGACAAAACTATTCAGGGTATTATTGTTATCGGCGCCGGACTCGCCGACTCCGGAATCATCGCCCCTCTTATTGATGAAGAAGATGAAGACATCAAATACACCGGAGTGGCTGTTAGTGTCGATGGAAATGCTCGATACGGGCGTATTTCCCCTTACTGGCAATCGGCTAATGCTCTTTGTGAATGCTTACGAAATATCGCCTCTGTCGGCGCCATCCCCCAGGCTCTTACCGATTGTCTAAACTACGGCAATCCGGAAAAAGAAGAGCAAATGTGGGAATTGGTGGAAGGTATTCGGGGACTCAAAGAAACAGCCGAAAACATTCGTCTAAAGAACCATCCCGATTTTCCTACACCATATATCTCTGGAAATGTAAGTCTGTATAACGAATCAAAAAATGGATCCATAAATCCATCTGCCATTGTTGCCTGCATAGGAACTATGAAAGATTTCCGAAAAGCCATAAATACGCAATTTAAACAGGAGAATTCTATTATCTTCCTTCTTGGTGAAAGAAAAAACGAATGTGGCGGATCGGAATACTACAAAATGTTCAATGAATATGGAAAAAATATTCCCCGACCCGATTTTGAAGAAGTACAAAATCAGATTTATACTGTTACCGATGCCATAGAAGAAGAACTTGTCCTTAGCGCTCACGATATCTCCGAAGGAGGTCTTGCCGTTACTCTGGCTGAAATGACCATGCGTGGCGAAATCGGATTCAACATCAATCTTTCCGAAACCGGATCTGTATCTGATGATAAAAAAATGTTCACCGAAACAGGGGGCTTCATTCTGGAGATTGACCCAAAAAATAAAGAAAAATTCTTAACCACTTGTAATAAATATAATATTATTCCTCTTGAAATTGGCTCAACCACAAAAGAGCCAACTGGAAAATTTCTTGAAAATAATAAAGAAGTAGCTTCACTCTCTCTCGAGATAATGAAAGAAAAATGGCATCTCAGTCTTAGAAAAAAATCCACAACAAAAATCTAGAAGATCATCAATGATCCTTTCTGTTTTTCTTGCGATTCATGTTTTTTTTCTCTACACTACCCTTCGTACTCAGTACTTAATTTTTAATTATGAAAATTTTAAAAAAGTGTTTAGGGCTTGTCGTAATGATTTCACTTTTAGTTATCACTGGTTGCGAAAAACCGGCATCTACCACAGAATCTCCCGATAAAGTATTACTCAAGATGCAAGAACAGTATCAAGAGAAGAAATCTGAAAATAAAAAGAGTCAAACCAAGGGTTCATTCACTTTTAAAGTTAATACGGCAAAAACGAATATATCGACTTTTGGCGAGCTGGATATAACTATAGACGGAATTGATATTAACAATCCAAAGGCGGAAATAATTTCAAGCCTTGAGGGGGAAAGTTCCGGAGAAGAAATCGAAGGTAGTGCAAAAATCGATCTTAATCTGAAACTATTCAAACAAACACTTTATCTAAAGCTGAATGAACTCGAATTAAATTCAAAGGATGATCCAAATATGACACAACAGATACAAATGATGTCAGCCTTTATTACAAACAAATGGTTCAAAATACCGCTCCCTGAGAATCAAGGACTAAATCCTGTGGGTATAAGTGGCCCTTTATCACTTAACAACTCACAATTTACGGAAGAGCAAATAAAGCAAATTGAAGATTTGGCTAAAACTATACCGGTTTTCAAATTTGCTGGAGACCTGGGGTTAAAAAATGGTAAATATAACTACAAAGTAACATTACATAAAGAAAACATTATCAGGTTTATTGGAGAAATGGCCAAAATAATGAACACTGAATTAACAAATGAAGATCAGGATAAAATAAAAGAAATACTCCAAACCATAGAAATCAAAGCGGAATTCGTCATAGATGCAAAAACATTTGAACTGAATGAAATTAAAAACGGAGAAATATTTATAAAATCATCTGAAAACAATGAGGAAGCAACTATGGTTGTAAACGCTAAACTTTCACAAAAAAAGACAGAAATAAATTTCGATATTGTCATCAGTGTGAATGGTGAAGAGATAAAAATAAATGCCACTCTAGACCTCAATACCATCCCAAATGCGAAAATAAACATTGAAGAACCGGAGGAGGCGGAAGAATTCGATCCCCTCATGATGATGGGGCTAAGTAGCGAGCAAGGCGTTCCGGAGCTTGCCGAATAATTGAGGACACCAGATTCCTCAAAGATTATTGAACAATATTCTTTAATAAATTAAATCAATGAAAATTAAAATTGGAATCATGGGTTCCGCATCCGGACCAATCATGAGAAATAAAGGCTTTCAGAAAAAGGCATATAGAGTTGGTAAGGCTGTTGCCGAAAATAATTGTTACCTTGTCAATGGTGCTTGTCCCGGACTTCCGGAAGAAGCCGCTCGTGGAGCTAAGGAAGCCAGCGGAACATGTATAGGCATATCTCCCGCTTTTTCGCAAGAAGAACACATAAAAGTTTACAAAAGCCCCATTAAAAACCATGACATTATCATTTACACCGGATTTGGATTAATGGAAAGAGATATTCTCAATGTTCGAACAAGTAGCGGAGTTATAATTCTCGGCGGAGGAATTGGGACTTTAAACGAATTTACCATTGCCTATGACGAAGGAATTCCTTTAGGTGTCCTCCTGGATGGTGGTGGTATTACTAATCATATTCCTAAAATTTTAAAAATTTGTAAAAGAAAAATAACCAAAAATCTCATCTTTGATAAAGACCCGGGGAAACTGGTAAAAAGATTAATTAAATTAATTAAAAAAGATCCAAGACCAAAATATGAAGATAATCGGGTTAGAAAAGCAAAAAAAAGTAAAACGATAAAAATCCATCGCTAGATGAAAAAAGTTCTTATCATCACCTGTTCAATAGGCAATGGCCATCTCAGTGCTGCCAAAGGTACCGAAAAAATTCTGAACCGTCTCTATGAAAATAAAATCAACACAGAAGTGGTTGATATTTTGGAGTATCTGAGTAAAACACTAAACAAAACCATTAGTTCTTTTTATCACACAACGCTAAAAATTTCCCCAAAAATTTATAAAACAATTTTTGAATCATCTGACAGTAAAAAGGGAACGAAAAGATTAAATCTTCTCAACTACCCTCTCGCCTACAGAAAAATAAAAAAAATAATCGCCAAAAATAGCCCTGACATGATTATTTCAACATGGCCGGTTTTTGATTATTTAATCAGAAAAGTCGCAAAAAATGCAAAATATATTCCTATAATTACAGATTCCGGAAATGTACATTATTCCTGGATTTCCTCCAGGGGAGATTTCTATATTGTAACTGACGATAAAACTAAAAAAAATTTAATAGAGATGAAGGTAGATCCAAATAAGGTTAAAGTTCTTGGATTCCCCGTAAACCCAAACATGTTCAATGGATATAATATTTCAAAAATCAGAGAAAAATGGAATTTAGAAGAAGGTAAATTCACAGTTCTCGCAATTGCTAATTCCAGAAAAACCAAAAGAATAACCGAAATTGTAACCAATCTATCCAAATATGGAGAAAATATACAGGTGATAATGGTGGCTGGAAAAAATAAACAAGCTTATAAAAAACTTTCAAAAAAGAAACTCAATAAAAATATTCACATATATAGGTGGATTGATGATCTTGCAGAACTAATGTACCTATCTGATATTATTGTCACCAAATCGGGGGGAGCCATCACTCAGGAATGTATCGCGACAAAAAAACCAATTATTATCTATGATAGCCTTCCGGGACAAGAAGAGGGCAACGTTGATTTTATTAAAAAAAATTCCATTGGAGTAATTATGATCAAGAATAAAGTCACTGAAATTGCCTGCAAAATATTACAACTTGCCCATCCATCCAGTCGGGATTATCAAACTCTGAAACAAAATATTGAAAATCAATGCAAACCCAACTCAACAAAAAAAATTGGCGAATTCATCGGCCAACAACTAAATTTGTAATTTTCCCAAGTTTCTTAAGCGTCTTAAATATCCTGAGCATCCCACTAGCGAACCCCTTCCATCACGATAGTATTCCAGTCATAAGGAAATTTATAACTCTCACAAGCACGAACAAATGAGGTGAAAAATGACCATTTGTCACCCTTAATATACACAAAACCATTCCCAACCTCCTCAATTAAATTGTAATCAATTACAACATTTTTCAAATAAGTTAAAGGAACGGATTTTGCTTTCCAAACATCCTTTACGATAGTGGAAGAATCGTCAAATATAAAAGTAATATCAGCCACATTAAGTAGCCTCTTTTTTTCAGTTGCAGTATTATCAAGCATTGCAACCTGTGCGGAATTCGTCTTGATCAGCTTATTAAAGAAATCAATATATTTCTTATCTTTTTGCACCAGGGCAATCAGCTGTACACCTTGCCCAAGGATTCCCCCCATAGTTTCAGAGAGCATTTCAAGCCCTTCATCGGTTAGATTACCAGCCACAGAAAATAGTGGTATCCTGGCATCTACCTTAAAACCAACTCGGCGCTGGAAGGCTTCCTTTTGTGTTTTTTTACTGGGTGTCATACGAAATTATTGTATGTATTTTTATCGCACGTATTAGAGCATTATAGCAAAATTCAGCTCATAATTCAAGGGTAATAATCTGGATTTTACGCAAGTATTCTTCCTTATTCCCCTGCTCCTGATTCGTGATTCTTGATTCATAATTTCAAATCGATATGCTACTATTATCAGCGATAACCCCAGGTTATGACCAAACTCGTTCTCATTGACGGAAACGCAATCATCCACAGAGCCTTTCACGCTATTAAACCACTCACAACTAGAAATGGTGAGCTCGTTAATGCCGTATTTGGTTTTACTTCTATTCTGCTTACTATTCTCTCTAAAGAAAAACCGGACTACATTGCCTGTACCTTTGATGCCGCCAAAAAAACTTTCCGACACGAACAATACAAAGAATATAAGGCCAAAAGAGTAAAGGCGCCTGATGAACTGTACCAACAAATTCCTAGAATTCATGAGATTGTGAGTACTCTCCAAATACCAAAATTTATTATTGAAGGATATGAAGCCGACGATCTGATTGGCACCATCGCCAACAAAGCTGAAAAGATAGAAGAAGTAAATCAAACAATTATCGCTACCAGTGACATGGATGCTCTTCAGCTTGTAACAAAAAAGACGTGCGTTAACACTCTTAATAAGGGTTATCGTGATTCACAATGTCTTACCCCCAAGGATGTATTTGAAAAACACGGGATTACCCCCGGGCAAATAGTGGACTATAAGGGGTTAGTGGGAGATAGTTCCGACAATATCCATGGCGTGCTGGGTATAGGACCAAAAACTGCTGTAAGACTACTTCAAACCTACAAAAATCTGGAAGGCATTTATAGAAATCTGGAAGATATCCCCGGTAAGGTTCGGGAAAAACTTGAGAAAGATAGAGAACAAGCTTTCTTCTCAAGAGAATTAGCAACAATTATATTAAACACCCCTCTTGAATTTAACTTGCAAAAATGTAAGGCAACAGACTTTAATCTACAAAAAATACTGGAACTTTTTGAGAGCCTTCAGTTCTATTCCCTCATGCGAAGAGTCCAGGAGTGGAAAGGGGGAACTTTAACAGACGAAGAAAGAGAACTTCTCAACAGTATTCAGCCGGAAAAAAAATCCAAAGATAAAAAAGAAAACAAAGAGCAATTATCTCTTTTTTAGATGAACATTCAAGAGACCATAGAATTCGGCGTGGAAAAACTAAAAGACCCATCCCTTACTCCTCAGCTCGACGTTGAACTGCTTTTAAGCTATTCATTAAAACAAAGTAAGGAATATCTTTTCCGAAACCCGACAGAAAAACTTTCAAGAAAATCTTTGAATGTTTTTAAGAAACTTTTGGAAAAAAGAAAAGAAGGAACCCCCGTATCACACCTCACTCATATTCAAGAATTCTTTGGTATACCTATGTATGTAAACAAAAATGTCCTCATCCCCCGCCCCGAAACAGAAGAAGTCGTAGAAGATGCTATTTCCACCTGGGAAGAAATCAGGAATATAAATCTTTTTCTCGACGTCGGCTCCGGCAGTGGGTGTATTGCCATTGCTATCGCCTCCACAATCCCGAACGTTAATGTAATTGCTCTTGAAAAGTCAGAAAAAGCTATAAAAGTAGCCGAAAAAAATATTAAAAAATTAAAACTGAAAAAAAATATCCAAGTAATTAAATCCGATATCCTTTCTAGATTCCCAAAAAAATATTTTAGCACTCCCAAAATCATCATCGCCAACCTTCCCTACATTGGAACAAATACAAATAATTTTATCGCTGACGAGGTAAAAAAATACGAACCTAAAGAGGCTCTCTTCGGAGGAAAAGACGGCTTGGACTACTACCGAAAACTCATGAAACAAATCATCGAAAAAAAAATCTCTTTTGAAATTATGTTTTTTGAAATCGGCTTCAGCCAAGTAGAAGCTATTGAAAAAGAAATTAAGCACTATCTTCCAAAATCAAAAACGAGGATTCTCAAAGACATGTCCGGATTTCCAAGAACGGTAAAAATCCTTCCTTAAAAATCCCAAATTTTTCATGGTGCACCAGGAGGGATTCTCACCGCTTATCATCAATTAAGGGTGCTTTAACACACTTAGTACTATTTCTCATTCCTCTTCGAGTCTGAGCCTGAGGGCTCATCCCTCAGAGTCGAA
>DAOVYC010000080.1 GCA_030635805.1 bacterium
CTCGAAAATACTTTTGGGAGTGAATAATTTTTCGTCTATCCCGATTTGCATAATAAGGGCGAGGCTGAAGCAGGTATCGCCGAGCTCTTCTTCCAGATTATCCATGTCTTTATTCTTAATAGCTTCACCAAGTTCGTCCACCTCCCCATAAAGATCTTTTATTAAACTTTCAAAGGTTTGAGTCTTGTCCCAAGGGCAACCATCTGGTCCGCGGAGTTTGGCGGTGAGCTTGAGGAGATTTTCGAATTTTGACATAGGTTATTCAAGATTAGAAAATTATAAGATTCAAGATTAAAGATTTTCTTTTAGCTTATTGGCGAGGTATTCGCCACAGCATTCGATGAGTTCTTTCGTGGGGGCATTTTTGATGCCGTTGATTGAACCAAAGGTTTTCAGAAGTTTTCTTTTCATGATAGTACCGACGCCGGGAATTTGATCAAGTTGAGATTTGACAACACTTTTGGCGTGAGAACTTTTACTGAAAGTGTGAGCAAAACGATGGGCCTCGTCTCTTATTCTTTGAACCAGATAAAGAGCCTGTGAATTTTTAGGAAGCTTAATGGGGGTAATTTGATCCGGGACAAAAACATCCTCTTCTCTTTTAGCGACAGCACAGAGAGAGATGTTAAAAATATTTGTTCCTGTTTTGTTCATAGCTTTTTGAGCAGAGCCCAGCTGTCCTTTCCCACCGTCTACGATAATGAGATCGGGAACAGTGGTGAAAGATTTGTCTACTTCTGTTTTTGTTCGATTATAAACAAGATAAGCTGGTTTTTCGTAGTGAGTTTTGATCTCTTTTTGTTCCTTTTTAAAAATTTCAGGGATATTTTTTAATTTCTTAAATCCGAATCTCTCATAATAATCTTTGAGATTTTCGGAACAAATAACATATACTTTTGGTAGCCTATTTTTTTCAATGAGAGCCCTCATGAGAAGGTAGCCAAGTTTTTTACCTCGTTTCTTTTTGTCTACCCAAATGGAATTTATTTCTGCTAACTTCTCAATCATTCTAATCCTGCCAAAAGCTACAATCTTACTCTCTACTTTGAGGGTCAGAAAAGTGTTGTAATCAAGATTCCCTACAAACATTTTTTCATTTTTCATTTTTTTATAAATGAATTCATAGTCTTTTTTGATTGGCTTTCGGATTTTGTATTCGGCGTCTTCTTTTCGGGAAAGTTTAGAAAGTCTTCTGCTAAGGACTTCCTCCATGGAAGCATAGTCATCAATTTTTCCTTCATCGATATGCTTAATATTGAAACGGCGGTAGTGGTCTGCTTTTGGTGTTCCTTTTTCGAAGACAACCATTGATCCAACAGTTTCCACTCCGGCGATATGAGAGATGTCATAGCATTCGATCCTATTTAATTCTTTTTCCAAGCCGAGAATGGTGGCGAGTTCTTTGGAGGCTCCGGTAGTTTTTTCCGAGTCGCTAATCCATTTTACTTTACTCTGTCTTGCAAAACTTTTTGCATTTTTTTCTGACAAAACAAGCACCTTGTTTTTTTTTCCTTTCATAGGATTTAAAATTTTAACCGAGTGATTACTTTTTTCCTTGAGCCATTCTTCCAGCACCTTTTTATCTTTTAATTCTTCTCTTACAAAAATCTCTTCCGGAATATCGGTAGCTTCGGAATAATAAAATTGTAGAAATGATTCCGTTCTGTTTTTATCATCATTTTCTGGAGAGTTGAGCTGAAAATTTTCCTGGTTAACAAGTTTCCCCTTTCTGAATTGGAAAAGATTTACGTAAGTTTGATCAAATTCTTGCTGAAAACCAATTACATCACGATGAATAAGTTCGGGCTCTGAAATAACCTGAGGAAGAAAAACATCTTTGATGGTTTTGATTTGATCTCGTGTATTAGCGGCGGCTTCGAATTTATTTTTATCCGCGAGTCTCATCATCTTGTAAGTGAGACGGGTAATGGTGTCTTGATAATTTCCGCTGAGAAAATTGATTAGGTCCTCAATCATTTCCCTGTACTCGTTTTTTGATATTCCTTTAATACAAGGAGCATTGCATTTCTTGATGTGATAATCCAGGCAGGGTGTTGTTTCGTTACCCTTTACTCTTATCTCACCGTTTATCTCATCTAATTTTAAATTACATGTTCTGTATTTGAATATTTTTCTGAGCAGATTAAGAGTTTTTTCCACTTTTACCAAACTTGTTTTTGGTCCGAAATATTTTGCTTGATCATCTATAACTTTTCGAACTATTTCCACCTTTGGAAAATCTTCATTTGTTGTGACTTTTATATATATATAATTTTTGTCATCTCTCATTAAAATATTATATTTTGGTCGATGTTGTTTGATAAGGTTGGTTTCCAAAATAATAGCCTCGAGTTCAGAGTTTGTTTCGATGTATTTGATATTCATGATTTGCTCGATCATTTTCTTGGTTTTAAGAGAATGACCCTTGGAATCCTGAAAATACTGCAAAACACGATTGTGGAGATTTTTAGCTTTGCCAATATACATAATTTCCCCTTCTTCATTCAGCATCTGATAGATACCTGGTGTTTTAGGTGTGGATTTGGCAATTTTCCTGATCTTTTCGAACTTTCTTTTTTCTTCCTCAAGATTCTCTTCTTTACTCTTTTTTTCATTTTGTTTTTTTGCTTTAACCATTGTAATCGTTGATAATTATTCGAGAGTCATTATAGCGTAAATGGCTAACAAATCACACTTTTTTTGGGATAAAGCTTTTCTTTTCTTAGGACCTTTTTCATGTTAGGATCTGGGGGCATTAAAATTACATATGGCACAAAATAAGGTTCTAAAACTCGAGAAAGATGTAGCAATTCTTGAGGAAAAAGTTCAGAAAAAACTTCTGAAAGTTGTGGACAAAATGACGGAGCTTGGACTTCGTGAATATACGAAGTATTTGAGCAGTCCGGGGCGGGTTTTTCTGATGAATTTGCTTGCAGGAATTGCTCGTGGATTTGGGTTTTTTCTGGGGGCGACGGTTGTCGTAGCCCTTGTAACAGTTATTCTTACCAGGCTTTTAGGTTCTATTCCTTGGCTTACAGACTTTGTGTATTGGGTACAAAATGCCTTGGATCCGGCGAATCTTAAAGCTCTTCAAAATTTTGAATTTTTGAAGGATGCCCAGGGAAACGTGATTGAAATTGTTCCTAAAATTTCTAACTAATCTAATATTTTCTACTATGTATCTTTCATGGCATGGTCAGTCTTGTTTTAGTCTGACAAATAAGAAGATTTCGTTTGTTATTGATCCTTATGATGAATCCAAGATCGGTATTAAGCTTCCGGATCTGAAGGTGGATGCGATCACGTTTTCTTTTCCTCAGGAAAAGATAAAAACCAGTAAATTTATAAAGGTTTTTGAGTGGCCGGGGGAGTATGAAATGGCTGACATTCCTTTTATAGGTGTGTATTCCAAACATCCAAAAACAGGCAAGGAAACAGTGATATTTAAATTTTTAGTTGAGGGGGTAAATATTTGCCATCTTGGGCATTTAGATCATATTCCGGAATCACAGGTAATTGATCGGGTTGGGAAAATAGATCTTCTCATGGCTCCTGCCGGTGGTGGAGACACTATTGGAGCAAAAGAGGTTTTGGAAATAGCCGAAGAGATGGAGCCAAGTGTAATTGTACCGATGATGTATTCTATTCCCGGGCTAAAAGAAGAAAGTGTAAATTTTGCTGATTTTTTTAAGCAGTTAGGGCTGGCAGAGCAAGAAAAACTTGATCGTATAGATTTGAAAGAAACTAGTTTTCCGGTAGGGTCACTTCGAATGATTGAACTTGAACCGATACTTGGATAAATCTTGTCGTATAGCTTTATCCTATAAAGAATCTTTAGAATAGGAAGAATTCTGCACCAGTAGCTCAGCTGGATAGAGCACCGGTCTTCGGAACCGGGTGTCGGGGGTTCGAATCCCTCCTGGTGCACCATGAAAAGGTAAAAGTAAAAAGTAAAAAGTAAAAAAATAGTGAATTTGTGATTAAGTTTTAAAGAAGGAGGGTTGAGAAGCTCCGAAGTGTAGAGAAAAGTAAATATTGTAGAATGTTGGTCTTCGACTCTGAGGGACGAGCCCTCAGGCTCAGACTCGAATGAGCAGGCAGGCATCTTAACATTTAAACATCTGAGTATGAAGTATTTTTTTATTTTAGGGAAAATCACATCTATTGTTTTCATCCCATAGAATGCACTTGAATGTGTGGTCAATAGTATCTGCAAATTTTTCGAATATTCATAAAAATCCTTCGCCAATTCAAAAGCCTTTGTTAACTCCA
>DAOVYC010000110.1 GCA_030635805.1 bacterium
AATAAAATTGAAAAAAATGGGTTCAAAATATTCGATATAACTGGAGGTCTTCCGGGAACTCAAATTTTTCCTGCGACTGGTTATGAGGAGGTTGTTGGCTCTTCTGGCAATTTTTCTGTTGGTTCATATTATGCATATGACGTCGGAAATTCCCAAGGATGGACGCCAGAGTTAACCGCTAGCGTCGGCACCCACAGAATTGAATGGCGTTGGAAAATAAGTGTTGATGCTCCGTATCAATCCAGTTTTGAAGATTTTGAAGTATTAGTCCAATCGGCCGGCTCTTCGACTGATACATATATTTCTATTCAAGATGTTCATGATGCGGGCATACCAATCGAAGCAAATGGTGGACCCACTGATTTGGAAATATTGACTCAAATTGAAATTTGGCAAGCATTTTTGGATCGGGCTTGTAGACAATGGTTTATTCCAAAAGCTTTGACTTTTAAAGTCGATGGAAATGACTCGATTATGTTGCCCTTTGGCGTTCCTATTATTTCGATTGATTATGTCAAATTGAATGATTCAGACGAAGAATTGGAAGAAAAATATTATCGAGTTTACAACGGAAATGCCTATCCAGACAGAAGAAGAAATCCGAAAATAAAACTCATTGAGGACCAAGAGCGAGATATTTATAGCTTTGGCGTATATGATAAGATGTTGAAATTCCGAAGGGGAACACAAAATCAAGAAATTAAAGGTGTTTTTGGATTTATTGAAGAAGATGGTTCTGTACCAAAACTTATTCAAAGAGCTCATTTGAAATTGGTTGTCGAAAAGCTCACAAATCCAGTTGTTCCTGGTTCCGAGCCCGAAGGTATGCCGCCGCCTCCACCAATCATGTCCGGAATCATCGAAGAATGGACAGATGGCCATAAACGAAAATTCTCTCAAGCCATAGAGACAAAAAAATATGGCTTGAGCGGTATAACTCAAGACCAAGAGGTTTTAGACATCATAAAACTCTACAAAGCCCCAATTGGAATCGCAACACCAGCACATCCGAGTATAAATTAATGCCTATACCAAATTTGATTCATCCAATCCCAATTAAAATTCAACAACTTGATTTGACAGAAACTTATCAAGATGATGATTACAGAGAGCCAGTCCAACAAGCCCTTTATGAAGAGACAAAAACCGTTAAAGGCCAGGCGCTTTTTGGTTCGGAAGAAGAGCTTCGGGTGAAGTTAGGTGGCGTTGTTGCTGGGGCCGCGGGCTATGTCCTTTTTCGATACCATGATTTAAATGCCAAAGATATTGATTTGAAGCTTAACGATAGATTCATAAAAATCGGCAATCTCAAAATGGATGCTTATATAATAAAGCTCACGCCAAAAGGCCATTATTCCGATGTCGGAGGCGCTACATTGTTGATGGCAGTTTTCACGGATCGCGCCCCGGCAAGATTAGGATTGGATGTTTGATGCCAAAGTTTGGGTTCAAAGTGAAAGGTCTAAATCGACTTACCTACATGATAGACCCTCAAAGAATGGACTCATTTGTTAGAAAACACATGAAAAAAGCGAATAAGTTAAACGGTATTGCTACTGTCGCTAGGATTCGCGATGAAATAAATGGCGGAAGCTTCGAACAAAACGCACCTTTGACCCAAATGATAAAAGGGGAAAACAAACCGCTTGTTGGCGCATCTACTGGTGGCGCTGGCGGACAACTTTTCCAGTCTATTTCTTGGAAAGAAGTTGGAAAAATGGCAGTTTTCGCCGGTATTTTAAAAACCGACAATTTTTATAATATCGGGCGTTTTATTCACGAAGGGGGGCAAATCGAAGTTACGTCAAAAATGAGATCGATGTTTTCTTTTTTGTGGTATGCAAGCCTTGGCCTTATATCAGGGGCGGATCTTACTGGTAGAGCTGCCGATTTATGGAAGATAAGGCCGGGGGGTTGGAAGCCGCTTAAAAGAAGCACAAATGCTTTGTTAATACCTTCAAGGCCGTTTATCCCTCAAGCAATGGAAGATTCGGATTATCGAAATATTGTTAAGAAAAATTGGGAAATGGCATTAGCCGCCGCACATGCGGAATCTTCTAGGAAAGCCGGTAAAGGAAAATGAGAGTAAAACGATTAATAAAGAATTTCGAATTCTTAGAAGAAAAAAGGCCTTTAATTGAACTCGATTCCAATACCCGCTTGAATCCAGAAAAAAACAGAATTGAATTGAAAATACAAGACGATGATACATATCCAACTTCTGGCGTAGTTAAAACATGGGTGACGAATCCATCAACCGTAAAACAATGGCTTGGGTTTGACGCCATAGAATATCACCCAAGAGACCCGCTTGGTGATCCAATAACTAGTTTGAGCTTTCGTATTAGCGATGGTACCGACGAATATTTTTGGAATGGCGGTGCTTGGGAAGTCAACGTGGTGGATTGGAACACCGAAGGAGAAGTCGCCAGCAATATCTCTGAATTCGCAGCCACTGAAAAAAAGATTCAAATTGTAATTAGGCTTTCAACAACAGATACAGCATATACGCCATATCTTTATGAAGTAAAAATCCTTTGGTCTTCGAATGTTGAATTTCAAGAGGATTTGATTGTTCGTTCCTTAATACCACTACTTAGGGACCAAATTAGGCCAATAAGCGATTTCCCGGCAAAACTCCTTGTTACTACAGATACTGTTGATATGAAGGACTCTGAAGTTTCTGCCAGTTTTCCTTTAAAAACTCCATATAATTTAACTGATATTGATAGTGTCTTTAACCACACGGATGATCCAGAACACCAAAACGATTTGTTTTCGTCTTTTGATTCTATCAATCAAATCATAACTATGACCGAAGCGGTCGATTCGGGAAAAACTTTGTGGATAAAATTCCTTTGGGAGCCAGAAGTGGCTTTGTCAACCGGTCAAGAATATGACGAAGTTTCGAAAGTTCCTGCTGTTTACATAGCAGATGTGAATGGAATTAATCAAAAAACTACATCTCTTTATGATACCGTAAGAAATAAAGAAGAGGGAACTGCTGTTAAGATTTCATCACCTCGACAAAGAGATTTAGATATTGATTTGCGGCTCATTACCGCCAAGCAAAGTGATTTACAAAAATTTACCGATGAAATAAGGAAATTCTTCGATAATAATGTCCAATTACGTTCTGTAGGGCTCGATGAAGACTACTATTTTTATCAAACTTCGGATTTTGATGCCAGGAATACAGCAAACCAAAAAGAAATTTTTGGTGGAAATTTTGGATGCAGGATAGTTTCAGCTTTATTCTATACCAAGCAAGAGGAAGATTTGTATATTGTTCAGAATTTGAATTTGCAATTCTCAAAGCGGTCTTAAAAGGAGAAAAACAATGGCGCAGAAAAGATATGGACCAACAAGAGGTGCTGGCGTTGCAGTAATCGAAAAAGAAGGTCAAAAACCTATCGCACAAGCGGCGCTGGGTTGGGCCGGATATGCCGGAATCCTTGAAAAAGGT
>DAOVYC010000137.1 GCA_030635805.1 bacterium
AAAAAATTGCTTCACAACCCGGCAGTTGCTCGGAAAGCTCGCCTGCTAAAGATTTGTATCCTTCAATAGCCGCATCATCGGTGGAGGGACGAAGGTTGGGAGCGCTGATTTTAGCGCTCAAAAGCTTAGCCTGTCTGATTGATTGCCTGCTGAGATAAAGATAGGGATGGTATTTTTTGATCTCATTTAGTTTATCGGGGTCAATTTCCGGATGAACAAAGACGTGAGCTTTTAATTTGATTTTTTGGCAAATGAAGGCGGCGGCAATGCCGGCATTACCGGAAGTGGGAATGATAATTTCCGAATGTCCGTTTTGGCGGGCCAGTGATATTTGATAACTCAAGGGTCTGAATTTGAAAGACCCGGTCGGACTTAAGTCCTCCCTTTTCAGATACACTTTACAGCCAACAAAATCATCAATTTTCTGATTCCCTTTCTCCAGAGGTGTCCATTCATTGATGATGGATAGTCTGTGTTTCGGACTGATAGTGTCGGAGTAGTACTTACTCCAGTGCCATAAACTCATTATTCAAGATTACAAGATTAGAAAATTATTAGATAAGACTGCTATGAACGTAGTGAATAGGAATATTATGTAATGCCCTGCGGGTACAAGATTACGAAGAACTAATGTGCTAGAGCTTACTGCTTATTGCTTATCAGCTTATTGCTTGTATATAATACAGTTAGCTTTATGATTTATAAATTCAATATGAATTGTCCTGATTGTGCGACCGAATTATCAGTTTCCGAACATCAGAGTGGAGACATTGTTCTTTGTAAGAATTGTGGTTGTGAAATGGAGCTTCTTAATAAAGATCCGCTTGAAATACGGGTGATTGAAGAAGAAAAATAGTTTATGATAATCTGTTAACGAAGGTACGATAATTTTTGTAACCGGACATTTTTCCCTGGAAGTAGCAGAAGTACTCGCCACCCGGGGAGAAGATAATGTTATCCCCTTTTTCGCTTTGCTCGTAGGCTTTGTCGATGGCCTGCTTGAGATTACTGACTTTGATGATCGGCAGGTTTTTTAATTCCGCTTCCAGATGATCAGCCAAGGGACTGTTAATAAAAATCAGTGATTTTGTTTTTTTTGATATCAGGTCTATTAGTGACTTGTAATCGAGATCTTTAGATCTACCCCCCATAATGAGAAGAGATTTGGAAGGAAACGAATTTAAGGCTGCAATTACGGATTCGGGGGAAGTTGAAGCGGTATCGTTGTAAAAATTTCTGCCGTTTACTTCTCGAATGAGTTCCAGTCTTTGGGGAACACCTTTGAATTTTTTGATCACATCTGAAATTATTTGGATTGGTATCTTGGCTATAAAGCAGGCCGCGCTAGCCGCTAAAATATTTGAGATGTTGTGATTTCCAACCACTTGTAAATCCTGGAAATGGGCTAAAAATCCCTCTTCATCACCATGTTTGATAATGAGGGAACTTCCTTTTCGATAGGCTCCGGTATGCAATTCCTGATCTGCCGAGAAACCAAAAACGTTATGATCTTCGTGTTCGATAAGTTTTTTGGATTCTTCATCATCAAAATTCAAAACTGCCGTATCATCTTCTGTCTGATACTGGAGAAGACTTATTTTGGCGTTTCGATAGTCATTCCAAGAATCATACTCGTTTAAATGATTTGGGGTAATATTGGTGATTACACCAATGTCCGGACTTCTTCCCAAATCAAGCCGGAGTTGTCTGTTGGACACCTCAATAATTAACCAGTCTTTTTTTGTGGTAGTTTCAATATCGGTAAGTACCTGATTCATTCTCCTGTCATTACCGGTGAAATAAAAATTACCTTCTATTTTTTTGTGATGTTTCGCTTCATTAAAAATCTGAGAAATGATGTTTGTTGTAGTCGTTTTCCCATTACTTCCGGTAACGGCAATAATCTTTCCCGGAAAAAGCTGAAAATAAAGCTTAGTAAGATTAATAAGCTTGTTCTCTTTTTCAAGTTTTTTGAGAGATTCGTTCGATTCATAGAGATACCAAGATTGAGAAACAAAGACGAGATCTGCTGAAGCGATATTTTTTAGATAATTGTCTTTGAAATTATAGATGGCATCCAGGCTCATAATCTGTTCGAAGCGTTCTTCCTTTTCTTCCGGGGATAATCCGGAATGACTGGATTTGAAATGTCGTTTGATTTCTTCTCTGGGCGAAAAATCATGAACCGTAAAATTTTTGAATCCATGTTTTGCTAAAAACAAGGCTATTTCAGACCCTTCTATTCCACTTAATCCGACAAGGTGGATGTTTTTATTCTTAAGTGATTTGAGAAATGGCTTGAGCATGTTTAAGAAGACTTATTTTGCTCGAACGAGATCGCCTTCTAGAGATAGTTCAATAAAGTGTTTTGTTTTTCCCTGTCTGTAATACTGACATTGATTTTCCGGTTTATCGTCTTCTTCCGTACGAGGAAGGTGAACCATATCTACAGACCACCCCTCTGTAATTTCTTCCGCAAGACATAGCCCTGCTGAAAAATCGAATCCTTCGGCTTTTTTCTCACGATAAAGTTCAGAGGCAAGTTTGATGGTGTTTTCTTTTTCTGAACGCAAATCTTCAATGTTGATTTCCTCGAAGCTTACATCCTCTTCTTCTTTGTCACAGCCAACGACCGGGAAGATAAGTGTCGCGATTAAAAGTAAGACGGATAATTTTTTCATAATTTTAACGGTTAGAATGTAAAGTCGGGAGAGTCGAATGGTGCTCGGGAAAGGACTTGAACCTTCACGCCAGAATACCGGCACAGGCCCCTCAAGCCTGCGTGTCTACCAATTCCACCACCCGAGCACACTGTAGGCTTTTCAAAAAGCATGAAGATTATATTCGTTATGCCTTATTTATCAACAAAATTATTAATTATTAGTTATTAACTATTAATTATTACTGGCTTCTTGGAGAGAAACTTCGATCTGGATCTGCTTTCCGTCATGAAGGTGGATGATC
>DAOVYC010000144.1 GCA_030635805.1 bacterium
AATAGTGGCGGCCCGTTCGAATTCGAGATTCTGAACATGGAGTTCCATCTTTTGTTCAAGAGTACTGATAACGTGATCGATTTCTTCTTTTGGAACTTTGTCGATAAAGCTGTTACGCTTGGTTGCCTCCTTGTGTTCATGATCGGCAATATCTTTGATAGCTTTTTTGATTCCCTGGGGGGTAATGCCGTGTTTCTTGTTGTAATCTTTTTGAATTTTTCGACGTCTCTCGGTCTCGTCTATCGCCTGACGCATAGCCTCGGTAATACGAATCTTACCGTTAATTTCTGTGGCGTACATGATTACCTGTCCGTCTATGTGGCGGGCGCAACGGCCGATATTTTGAATAAGAGCATCGCGGGAACGAAGAAATCCTTGCTTGTCGGCATCAAGAATGGCAACAAGCGAAACTTCAGGAAGATCGAGCCCTTCGCGAAGGAGATTGATACCAACAATAACATCGATATCTCCCAGTCGGAGTTGACGAAGAATTTCAATCCTTTCCATGGTATCAACATCGGAGTGAAGATAACGGACTTTGATTTCGGCCTCTTTGAGATATTCGGTAAGATCTTCGGCTGTTTTCTTGGTAAGAGTGGTAATAAGAATTCGTTCCTTTTTGACAATACGTGTTTGAAGTTCATTGAGAAGATCATCTATTTGATTTTTGCCGGAGCGAACATCTATGGGCGGATCCAAAAGACCGGTGGGACGAATAATCTGTTCCACCATTTTTCCTTTGGTGTGTTTGTGTTCATATTTTCCCGGAGTAGCGGAAGTATAGATGGCCTGATTTAAATGTTTTTCAAATTCATTAAATTTAAGCGGGCGATTATCCATGGCGGAAGGTAATCTGAATCCATGTTCAATAAGAGAATTTTTTCGTGATTCATTTCCTGCGAACATTCCGCCGACTTGAGGAATGGAAATGTGGGATTCGTCGATAATCATAAGAAAATCATCCGGGAAATAATCGAGAAGAGTGGCCGGTTGTTCACCCGGCTCACGGCTGGAAAGATAGCGAATGTAGTTTTCTATTCCGGTGCAGTATCCGGTCTCCAAAAGCATTTCAAGATCGTATTCGGTACGAGTGCGAAGTCTTTGGGCTTCCACATTTTTTCCGATAGTCAGCAATTCTTTTTCGCGAAGATCCAGATCTTTTCTAATTTCCACAACCGCTTTTTCGATTTTTTCCTGAGTTGTAACAGTGTGTTTGGCAGGGAAAAGAGTAATCTCGTCTAAAGTTTGAATAATTTCACCGGTAAATGAATCTGTTTCATGAATAGCTTCAATCTCGTCTCCCCAAAAATCCAGACGATAGATAGTGTCGCTTGAGGGTGGAAATATTTCCACAACATCTCCCAAAACATTGAACATACCCTGCTTGAAATCCATACTTGAACGAGTGTATTGGATATCGGTTAGGTGCCGAAGAAGTTTATCGCGCTTGTGACTCTCCCCTTTTTTAAGTTTAATGGCCAACCCCTCGTAATCCTCCACACTACCAAGTCCGTAAATGCAGGATACGGACGCCACAACAAGAACATCTTTTCTGGAAAGAAGATTCTGAGTAGCCGAATGGCGGTACTTGCTGATTTCTTCGTTGATAGAAGCGTCTTTTTCAATGTAAGTATCGGTACGGGCAATGTAGGCTTCGGGCTGATAATAATCGTAATAGGAAACAAAATAGCTGATCGAATTTTTAGGAAAAAACTCCCGAAATTCACTGCAAAGCTGAGCGGCAAGAGTTTTGTTGTGAGCTAAAACAAGCGTAGGTTTTTGGGTTTGAGCAATAACATTCGCCATGGTAAAGGTCTTACCGGAGCCGGTAACACCCATAAGAGTCTGATGCCTCTCATTTTTTTTCAGACCTTTAACCAGTTTTTCTATCGCCTGAGGCTGATCGCCGGTGGGTTTAAAATCGGAGACGAGCTCAAATTTTTGCATATTTTTTAGGCTTAAATATCAGCGGACATTTTACCTGTTTTTACAGTCTAAATCAAGACCTTACTGCATTCTTGTTCTTTTTTGAGAGCAATAAAGAGGGGTCAGTTTTTGGCTTGCTTATGCCATTTTAGCTTGACTTTTTAAAGCTGTCTGATAGGATGATGCACTATGGTATATAGTGTTGGAAAAGCTTGACTTTTTTGCCTAAATATTGTAGTATTTGCAATCATGCGATACGGCGATTTCGCGCGTATCCATGTGGTCTTTGACAAGTAGAAGGGAAAAATAAAATAACGTTAAACGGAGTCGCTGAGATGCTGGAGGTGGGATGCTTGGGGCACTTAAGATTTTGGTCAGCATTTGAGTGATTTCGTTTAACAAACAATTTTTTTGAAGGAGCAAAAAATGAAAGCGAATGAAATTTCTGTTAAAAAACTTCAGAAATTGGTGAGTATATTGTTCACCATAACAAAGACTTCGTTACCGGAAGATTTGGTAACTGAGGTCACCTGCTTGCAAGCTGAGAATGAGACGCTGAAAAGCGCTCTCAAAGAAAAGCTTGAGGCTAAATCGGCGCCAGTACCTGCCCCCGTCGTCGCAAAAGTTAAAAGAAGAGGTGGTGGTCTGCTCGGAAGATTATTTGTGAAAATCGTCTTCCTCGTCGTGATCTGTCTGCTGATTGCTTCGGCGATCAGCAACTTCTTTACGGAGATGCAGATAAAGCAACTCCAAGCCGATGTTGAAAAGAAAACGGCTGAATTGTTGGGGAAGGCAACTGACCCGACAAAGGACGATTGGAGTACCGTCCTCAAGCGTGCTCAGAACTGGG
>DAOVYC010000084.1 GCA_030635805.1 bacterium
AAGATATTTTAGATAAATCTTACAAGTTAATTCAGAATAATAATCCGGAAAGATTGGAAATACAGGAGGGATTGGAAAAGAGGTTAGTGTCTTTAATGGGACACGAATTTAACGAATTGAATAAATGGGAACGAATGGGAGGTGGAAAGGAGGAAGAGGGCTCAGTTGTATTTCAGCAATTTAGCAAGGAGACGGAAGAAGTGGAGTCTGTGGTGGATAAGATTCAGGAAGCGTTTGAGAAAGGTAGAAACCTGTCAGAAATGGCAATTTTGGTAAGAGCAAACAGTTATGCGACTCCGTTTACGGATGAGCTGACTTTTCGAGGAATTCCGTATCAGTTTTTGGGATTGAGGGGCTTGTACGAAAGAGAGGAAGTGAAAGATTTGCTTTCTTTTTTGAGATTTCTTCGCAATCAGGAAGATGATGCTTCCTTGTATCGTA
This sequence comes from bacterium, assembly GCA_030635805.1. Taxonomy (GTDB): domain Bacteria; phylum Patescibacteriota; class Gracilibacteria; order JAUYGZ01; family DAOVYC01; genus DAOVYC01. The sequence continues at coordinate 442 of DAOVYC010000084.1, forward strand.
TCCTGAAACTCAAGGTATTTGGATTTGAGATGGAGGAGATACTTCTTCTTCTTGGCGAAGCGAGAAAGAAAAAAAGTTCGCTTTGGAATGTTATAAGGAAAACAGATGAGGGGAAGGCGAAGAAGATGGTTGAGATTCTTTCCGGGTTGCTGGAAAAATCGAGGGAATACCGCGGGGGCGCGGTATTATACGAGTTTGTGAAGGATTATTACTACCCTCCCCTGCTCGAAAAAGAATCCCTGGAAAATGAAAGAAAGATTTTGAACATTAGTGCTTTTTTTGAAAAGATTAAACAGTTTGAATCACGTTCAGATAAACAAGATATTGTTTATCTGATAGATTTTCTGGATCTCGTGATTGAGGCCGGTGAGAATCCGGCTACGGCAGAAAGCGAATTGGACGTTGAGGCGGTTCAGATAATGACGGTTCACGGAGCCAAGGGGCTGGAATTTCCACTGGTATTTCTGCCAAGCTTGGTTTCCCAGCGCTTTCCGGGTAGGAACAGATCGGAGACTATCCCCTTCCCTGATGGTTTGAAAAAAGATCTTAGTGAGGCGACCAAGACGAATATTACTGAAGAGCGAAGATTGTTTTATGTGGCTTGTACTCGAGCGAAGGAGAAGTTGTATTTGAGTGCGAGTCGGTATTACGGAGAGGCGAAGAGACCTAAAAAAGTATCTCAGTTTGTGGCGGAACTTGGGATTTCGGAGGGAGCGGAAGGAGCGGAGAGAGCGGGAGGAGCGGAGGGAACAGAAGAAAATTCTAAATCCGAAACTCTAAATTCTAAACAAATTCTAAATACTAATGATTTAAATTCAAAACAGGTGGACAGGAAGCGGGAGATGCCGAAAAGGCTTTCGTATTCTCAGATCTCAAATTTTAAAGATTGTCCTAGGAAATACGAATACTCTTATCTTTATAAGATTCCGGGGGAAGGTAGTCCGGCAATGAGCTTTGGGACGTCAATACACAATACGCTTAAAAGATTTTATGATTATTTGCAAACGAGTGAAATACCGAGTTTGTTTAAGGAGAAAAGAGATGATTTAAGTATGTTTTTGGATATTTATGATAATAGTTTTATTTATAGTGACTATTTGACTCGAAAACATCAGCAACAGGCTTACGAAGGAGGAAAAGAGATGTTAAAAAAATATTATGAAGTGAACGGTCCCAAATTTAAACTCCCTTATTTATCGGAGAAATCTTTTGTACTTCCGATGGGAGATTATGTTTTTTCCGGTCGATTTGATCGGGTAGATAAGCTGGATGACGGTTCGGTGGAAGTGATTGATTATAAAACGGGAAAAGTGAAAACTCAGAAAGATGCCGATAAAGATTTGCAACTTTCTCTTTATGCTCTAGCCTGTCGGGATGTCTTGAATTTGAAACCTTCCAAGCTAACCCTATATTTTATTAGCGAGAATAAGAGAGTGGAATCGGTAAGAAGTGAAGAACAGATGGATAAAGCTAAAAGTGATTTTATCCAAATCGCGGATCAGATGAAAGAGAGTGATTTTGAACCAACTCCGGGAAAATATGTCTGCCAATATTGTCCATATCGGAATATTTGCGATGCAAAAGGAAAAAGGAAAAATTAAAAAGGAAAAAAGGGGCTACAGGACTACAAGTTTTGCCTTTTGCCTTTTGCCTTTTTACTTTTGAAGATATTCGTTCGGAAGTTTGTTGAGATTGAGAACGGAAAGAGGGTTGATGTGTTTTCCGTTGTCGTACACTTCAAAATGGAGATGGGGACCTGTGGTCAGGTAACCGGCACCCGGAGTACCGGGACGACCACCGGTGAGTCCGATAATCTCTTCTTTATCAACAATATCCCCTTCCTCGACGTTAAATTCCAAGAGGTGGCCATAAACCGTGAGGGTGTTATTTCGGTGAGCAATAATCATGTAACTGTATCCCATTTCCCCATCGTGAACCTTGTAGATATAGCCGTCGGCCGGAGCTTTTATTTCCGTTCCTTCTTGAACTTTGATATCTATGGCATTATGAACAATTCCAAATTTTTCCTCATATTCCTTATCATGGAAATAAGCGGAAATTCCATTTTCCGGGTTGACCGGCCAATCAAAAGCAGCTTGTGATGTTATTATTGCTTCCGAGTCCAGAGGGTCCACCCCGAGTAGGGCGTTAACTTCTCTTATTTTTTTTTGATACCCCTGAATTTCGTTTAGTATTTCTTCTTGTTCCTTTCTTGCCTCACTCAATAGACCCTGATAAGCCTGTTCACTACCTTTGGTAAAAGTAATCAGAGCTTTTTTGGCTTCCTTTTGAGCAACTATTATTTTTTTTTGTAAGTTGAGCTTCTTCTCAAGCTTTTCAAGTTTTTCATTTTTTTCTCTAAGTAGGTTGAGGGAAATATTTTCTTTATCCGCAAGTTTTTGAGTGTTACTAAGGATGTTCTTCCCCAGTTCTCCGGCAATTTTTAAATAATCGTTATTTTTGGGAATATTGGAAATGATACTACTGGACAGCAATAGTTTAATAATATTTATATTTTTTTCTTTCTCGTCAAAATCGATGTATTTCTTTTGGTTGGCGTACATCAAAGATCCAAGATCCAGAAGAATCTTCTTGTTATCATCTATTTCGTTGTTAAATTTCCGACTTTCTTTTTTTAAAATATCAATTTCCTTTTTTTTGACAGCTATCTGTTTTTCCAGGTCCTGAGTCTTTTTTTGAGTAAGTTTGTATTCCTCATCCAATAAGTCGATTTGATCATTCAATGACTCTATTTTTAGCCTGATGGGGACAAGCCGAGATTCGATTTCACTAATAATCGTATTACCGGTGTAGGCGTTGTCGTAGCCGGTCCTAATCATATTTTTGAGTAGATCGATATTTTGGTTTTGCGCGAAAACACTACCGTAAGCGGTAAGCAGTAAGCTGATAAGCAGTAAGCTGATAAGCGGTAAGCGGTAAGCGGTAAGCCGATAAGCTAATAACTTAATTAGTCGATTTAACATGGATACGATATACGTTATAAAAAACAATTCTCAGGGGGTGTTCAAAAGATGCTAGATACAAGGCGAAAATTAAATTTTGATCGCAGTGTACAAGATGTACTCGAGAAACAAAATTTGATTTTCAACGCCGTAGATAGTATTTTTTCAACACTCTCTTTAGGCTAGTTTTTTGCGAAGATAAAACCAGCCAATTAGTACAAAGATGATGATACCGATGATAATGTGTTCGGGGCCGGTTCCGGTGTGAGTATAGGGTTGCTGTTGGGGTTCTTCGACAATATAAGCTACGGGTTGGGGAGTAATCACAGAAGAATCATACAGTTCGGGAACTATCACAGCATCTGTTCCCTCTAACACCGCTGAATCATGTACGGTTGCTTGAGTGTCCGGTGTTTCTGTTTCGCCGGTTTCTTCCGGTTCAGTTATCTCCGGAGGTGTTGTAGTTTCGGTTACCGCAATCACTTCCTCTTCCACGACGGATATTTCTAATATTGTTCCATTTTCTATACTTGGCTCTTCCTCGGAATCAAGGGTTGCTTCACCAAGAAGTTGAGTGTTTTCAAAATCAACGGTGGTAACGATTTTTCCGATTGAGGTTGGAACAATTGTTAAAGTCCCCAATACAGCACATCCATCAGTCCCCATTTCGATTCCTCCGGGATTGCCGCCCGTAATCTCCGCCACTTTGGTTTCAGAATCGAATTCTTTTTTTGTAATAATCTGAAGGACATCATTATTTCCTCTGATTTCCGCTGAAAAGCTTGC
>DAOVYC010000127.1 GCA_030635805.1 bacterium
CCGGTACGCTACATATCAGAGAAAGCGAAGGTCATCTCCGAAGATATCGAGGTCGAGAATTTCATGGTTCGTGAGGCAGCGTATGAGTCCGGAGCAATGAAAGACGCCGGGGTTCACTGCGCTGATGTTGATGCTTATGCTGATACTAACTATATTAATAATGAAGAAAAGGTATAATAATGGACGATGAAAAACGTAAACTCGAGGATCACTTCAGAACCGGATTATTCGTCATTGCAATGTTTCTTGCGCTGATCGCCACCTTCCAGTTATATTTCTCGGCGCAGGAGGTGATCGGGACGTGGCTTGGGTGTCAGTATGTCCCGATCTTCAGGGCGATCTTCAGTTTCTTCGTGCTCTGCGCATGTATTTATCTGACCCGATTCTACATCATCTCACGGAGATAGAGACAGTCGCGCCATCGGGTGTTGTGCACCCCCGCTTTATGAGAGGGTTTATATAGGATGGGTTCTGATCTATCACGCATGAGGCGAGGCGAGTTTCACGATCGGTACACGGTTTTGTTGCAGATTGCTTACACGCAAAGCGCTGGCGCAGTCAAACTGAATGTGAAAACACGATGTGCAGGTTCCGTACTTAAGTCTGGGGTTTGGCGACTCCTCAACATAGTGTAAAGTCAACTCGTTAAATTAAAAGATCAGGTGGGCAAGAATGGCGCTGTTAAAGGTATTATTTGCTGATGATGAAATTCCCGATAAGAATGCTCTGGAGAAGAAACTCGGAAAAAAAATTCCCGATGAGAAAGATCTGAAGGAGGAGGAAGTCAAAAAAGCATTTAAAATTAGTGAATATAGCCTATGGAAAAAGAAAAAAACATTAGATGGCATATCCAAATTAACCGTTGCCAATAAATATGAAGATGCTATAAAATTAGCCAAAGACAAAGAACAACAGTTCGATTTAGCTGTCATCGATTTACATTGGAATGACTACAAAGAAAAGAGATATGCAGGGTTTAAAATTTGTGAAGAATTAGAGAAAACTTCACAACCTTTTAAGATTGTTTATTCAAGTCAATTAAGTACAAATCCTAAATTACGTAGGGAAGTTATTGGTTTAAATGCATTGCCACTCCATAAAAAGTATAACATAAAAGAGGAACAAATTGAAAAAGACTGCGAGCAACTCAAGTCTGTAGTTATATTTATGGAAATGCTTCGCAGCCAGAAGAGTAAAGCTATTCATGAGAGTTTTAGTGTAAATTTAGCAGTCTATGGTGATGTCAGTGGTAAGATTACGCTTGGAAAAGGAATTACACAAACAAAGACGTTATCTACATCGGATAAAAAGGAACTTTTGGATAGTCTGGTAGAATTTCGAAAAGAGATGGCTAAATTAGATCTCCCAGAGGATGATCTGATCATTGTCAATGGTGATGTTAACGCTGCAATTAAAGAGGCTAAAAAGGAAGAGCCGGATCCCTCCAAGATCATGACCAGGTTTGAGTGTGCACTTGGTACGATTAAAGATGTGGGTGACACCTTTGAGAAAGTATCTAAGTGGGAATGGACTGTAAAAATAATAACAATACTTAGGAAATTAGGTCTCCCGATTTCGCTTTAAAGTCGTAATGGAGTAATGAACAAAGAAAATAGTGCTTGGCTGGAACATGGATAAGATCATTGCTGTAAGCCGAACAACCGCCCAATGATTCCGAATTTATTCGGGTGTGACGTGATTGAAGTTATATACAAAAGGTGTTGAAATGGAACTGAGTACAAATGAGATTGAAGTATTGTTTGTTGATGATGAGATTCCCCCAGATAATAAAACAATCGATGAGCTCAAAAGGGAAAAACCAGGTAAATACAATATGCCTTTAAGGCTGAGGGAATCGATATTGAAATTGGAAGAGGAAGTCAAAGTAAAATGTCAACATGATTACCAAGAAGCTAAAAAATTGGCAAAGGAAAAAAAATTTGATATTGCCATCGTTGACTTGGATTGGGAAAATAACTTCGAACCTGATAAAGATGATGTTGAAAAGAAAAAAGAGAATGCAGGGTATAATATTTGTGCTGTTTTAGAGGAGAATTCTCCACATATCTTACAAATTCTTTATTCAAGTAGACTTAATAAGACGCCAAATATACGAGAAAGAGCTACTGCTAAAGGATTATTTCCACTACATAAAAGTTGGGAAAAAAACGCTCCCGACCAGCTCGTGGCAGTAGTTAAGTTTTTAGCAATGATTCAAAATAGGCCAAAGCAAATTGATAATACAGAGAGATTAGCTGAACTAAGGAGAAAAGAAGATGAATCAAAGTTAGAATTAAAGAGGAAAGAAGAAACTTGGAAAAAGATTAATAAATCTTGGGAAAATGCGAATAAGACTTTGGAAAATTCGATAAAGGAACAAAAGAACTATTCTGATTGGACTTTTTTGGTTTTAGTGCTTGCAACACTTTTTCTCATTAGTCAATTTTATAAAGTTATTCATCTCGGGCAATCGGTCGATATCCTGGAATCTATTAGCACTATTTTAATAGCATTATTTTCTGGTATTTTTATATCATTGCTTCACATCAAGCAAAAAAATGTTAATGAAAAATTAGAAAAAATTGAAAAAATCATAAAACGTGTAGATAGAAAATAAATAATCATGAGAACTTAAAATACATGAGCATCATCCCTGATGCCCCGGATTTCCAATCTGAGGTCCGTGACTTAAATCAAAAGGAGCAGTAATAGGGGGGAAAAATCGGATGAATTCCCAATACCTTAATCTTCCATATCGTTCTCAGAGAGTCTTCCAACCCGCGCCACAGCAACCGCACGGTCGCCCGGACCGAGCCGCATGATCCGCACGCCTTGAGTATTCCTGCCCTGCATCCTGATATCGCGCACAGGAATCCGGATGATGTTCCCGTTCTGGCTGGTGACGAGGAGTTCATCGTCCTCGTATACTGTTTTGATCGCTATCCCACGCCCGTTTCGTAGATTCGGGATGATCGTGATGATTCCCTTCCCTCCGCGCTTTGTGACGCGATACTCATCAAATTCGGTCCGTTTCCCGTATCCGTTCTCGGTCAGGGTCAGGAGCGCGGCACCCGCCTCCACGATCTCCATATCAACAACGTAATCGTCATCCGCAAG
>DAOVYC010000081.1 GCA_030635805.1 bacterium
AAACCCGGTTGGCTTTTACAATTTTCAGGAATTCAAAAAAAACTGGATCATCTCGTCATTGCTTCAAGTTTTAAGTGGAATTCAAATCTCATTCTAAAATTTCAACAAGCTCTCATTAATCTCCTCGCTTTTATTTTAGTCCTCGGCTTAATTCTAAACATTCCTATTCTCGTCCTATTTCTAAAACTAACATTTCTTTTACTTATTATTGTCTACGCCCCCCTCCTTTTTCTAAAAATCAAAAGCGACCGAAGAAAACAGCTGCTCCAAAAAGAAATCCCTTACGTCATTGACATGCTTAGCATGTGTATTCATTCCGGTATGAATATAGAACAATCATTTATTTACATCGGTCAAAAACTGGAAAACAACATTGCCAAAGAATTTCAAAAATTAAGCAAACTCACTCAGCTCGGAGTTTCTTTCGAACAAGCCTTAATTCGCCTCCAAAAATATCTTCCCCTTGAAGAATTTAAAAATCTCACCGGTAGCATTATCCAGTCCAAGAAACTTGGCACTTCCCTTTCCCATACTCTCGATATTCAATCCGAATTAATTCGCACTCGTCGCAAACAAAAAGCGGAACACCTTAGTCGCACCGCCACCATCAAAATTACTATCCCCCTTGTTTTTCTTATCTTTCCCGCCTTACTCATTATCTATCTCGCCCCCGGCCTCCTCCAGCTCCTGTAAGCAATAAGCAGTAAGCTAATAAGCAATAAGCTCCAGTAAATCAGAAACTTTGAAATACATTCGTTAAGATCCGTTCAATTCATTAAATTTTTAATCTGCCTTAGGCATGACCGCGTTCCATTGTAGCCCTGTTCCCTGTTCCCCCCTTTTATAATCTTGTAATCTTATAATTTTGAATTTTTTAATAGTCATCTCCATCATCGCCATCTTCACCGATCTCAAATACGGCAAGATCTATAACTGGCTGACCCTGCCCGCCCTTTTCATCGGGCTTTTCATTGTGATTTTCACAACTCCTTTAGATCTCCTCCCTCTTCATCTCGTTTCCCTCCTCATTTTCACTTTACTCTCTATTCCCCTCTTTCAACTCAACTGGCTTGGTGGCGGAGACATCAAACTTCTCTACGCCTTCTCCATTCATTTTTTACCCATGAATTTTCTCCTCCTCTTCCTCACCATCTCAATCGTCGGCGGCATCTTTGCTACCTTCTACATGATCTTTCGCCCAAAACAAAAACACCTCCCCTACAGTCTCCCCATTTTCTCCGGCCTTCTTATCTACTTAACCTATCTTTTATGATAAAAATCACAAGCGTCTCAAGTGTCTCAATAATCCCAAATATCCCACCAAAAAAATCCCGCGCCAGCCCTTGATTCTCATTTTTTATATTTTATTTTTTATTTTTTATTTTTCGCCATGAAAACATTTCTTAAAAACTTTTTGGCTGACGAAAGTGGCCAATCCCTGACTGAATATGCTCTGATCATCGCCCTCGTCGCTATTGCTCTCATCGCCACCATCACCCTTTTCAAAGACAAACTACTAACAATTTTTAACGATATAAACAGTTCCCTTTCCAGTGCCGGTAGCTAGACAGTAAAACAAAATTTCATACCCTTTATAGAGACGCATTGTACAATGCGTCTCTATGTTTTTGTAACTATCCCAAGCCCCACAAACATCATTGATTAAAAGCTAAATCTTTGTTATACTACTATAATAGAAATTAAAAAATAAATATGAAAAATATCTCTTCTTTTTATATGAAATTAACAACATCTTTGTTGTTAATCACTATGCTTGCCGGCCCGGCAAGTTTTCTTGGATTTGCCAATGCCAACAGTGACGAAGAAATAAATCCGGATAAAAGTACCCTGGAAATTATGAACGAACTTAGTAATAAGCTGGAAAAATGGGAAGAAATTGAAAACGGACTGAATGAAAAATTTGATTTTGATAAAAATAGTGAAGCTGATTTCTTGAAATTGGAAAAGGAAAAGATTTTAAAAAAAATCAACGAGACCGTAAATCCCGAACAAAAAGAAACACTCAAAAAACTCATCAATATCATTGATGCCGAACAATCAGCCTTAAGTGCTACTGATAACCTGTTTAGCAACTTACAGGCCGAGATTGTCAGAATAGAAAATAGTGAAAAAAGGGTAGTGGAAAAGAAAGAGTCAACCGCCAGTCAGCAAGAAAAAAACATTCGCGTCTCCGATGATCTGAAGTTTATAGAAAACAGGAAGAGTAATAAAATAGAAAGAATCATTCCAGCCGGGGATTTCAAGATAGAAACAGATGGAGAAAATATTAATAAAGAAAATGCGGGATCATTTGCCATCAGGGCCTTTCTGGAAAATCTTGATCTCTTGGGGATAGAAAAAAATAAATTTATTCATCTTGAAGCAAAAAATATTTCCGAACGGAACGGAATATTTTCCGTACAACTCAGTCAAACCTTTAACGATTTACCGATTGAAGGAGATTATTCCAAGATTGTACTCAGAAAAGATGGTTCAATTATTTCTATGGTAAATAATTTGGAATTTTTTGAGAATAGCACCAGCCCTGTCATCTCGGAAAATAAAGCAATACAAAAAGCTAAAGACAGCACAAATTGGAATAAGGACACCGACTCTGTCAAAGAATCATCTCTGGTTATCTACCGGAATACTCTCGCTTACAAAATTAAATTATCCACTTTCAATCCGCTTGGCGAATGGAGTATTTATCTTGATGCCAATAGTGGTGAGCTGATTGAATATTTCAACAATATTTCTTTCGCAAATTTTGTTCCCATGACCATCAAGGGAGCCATTCTCTCTGTAAACACAAACAGTCAACTGGAATATTCGCCATTAAGAAATGTAAAAGTAGAATCGGAAAACGAAACATTTTTTACAAATGACAATGGTCTTGTCTTTCTTCCCGTCCTGGAACACTACAGCACTTTGCTTGAGACTCCTTCATATCAAGTCCGCTCTGATGAGGAAGATAAACCCGAGTTCATTTTTCAACCGACTATAGACGCCAAAGAATTTATTTTGGACAAAACCAACACCGTTCTTGAAGAAACAAACACCTTCTATCATCTGGGAATTGTTGAAGATTATTTCAAATCATTGGGTGCCGAATTAAATAGTAAACAACTTGTCACCACCGTTCGCTCTGCCCTCGCAGATGCTTATCTCGGTGGATGCGGATCTTGGTACAATGCCGAAAACCACACCATAGAGCTTGGTCGAGGCGGATGTGGAAACCAGAGCTTTGCTCTTTCAAGCGATATTATTTATCACGAATTTACTCATGGTATTGTTTATAATGAATATTATTTAAAAAATATTCCCGGTTCGGAAAGTGGTGCCATCAACGAAGCTCTTGCCGACTATTTTGCCGCCAGCATAAATAACGATCCCATATTTGGTGAACATGCTCTTACCTTCGTTCGCAATTTAGACAACAACCTTTCTCTTCAGGAAGACTGGAAAGGAATAACTCATTACGACGCTCAAATCCTTGGTGGTGCTCTTTGGGACATTCGCCAAAAACTTGGAAAAGAAAAAGCGGACAAACTGATATTTAACACTCTCAATTTCTTCCCTACAAATTTCGAAGATTTTTTATATAGTATGATCCTAGCCGACGGCAACGACACTCCTCATCTGGAAACAATTCTCTTCTCATTTTCCAAGCACGGCATTGGTCCCGGAGTGGAGGGTTACAAAGGACTCGAATATCAGCCAATTAAACCGGGAGAGACTTGTCAGGGAGAAGAATGCCTCATGTTTGCTTCAGAAGAGTTTCAAGGTAGCTGGAATACAATCACACCGGCTCCGGTAGAAAAAATAGTTGTTTTCAGTAATGGTGCGGAATCACACATAATCCGCGAAGGTTATATCGAAAGCACTGAAAATGGTATTTTTACTGTACCTAAAGAGGAAGGAGGAGAAGGAAACGTTCCTATGGAAATTTGGTTTATCGATCAGGAGGAACTCCCCGAATCAAATACAAGATTACTGAATCAAATAGCCGTAGCGGAACTGATAACTCCCGCAGACCAAGCCACGGCAAATTATCTGCTTAAAGAAGAGATGGCTGATTCTTCGGCAACAGAAATTATTTTCACTACAACTTTCCCCGGTGACATAAAAGCAGAAGTACCGGCAGAAAGCGGAGTATTCATGAGTGCTTACGAAGATCAAAATGGAAACTTCACTTACAAGCCCACCATAATTTACGTTCAACAAGAAGTTGACCCGACCATAATGGCAATTATCGGGGAGCTTGC
>DAOVYC010000091.1 GCA_030635805.1 bacterium
AAAGTTTAAGAAATCAGACCATGATCTTTTGCCCGGGAAGGGTTTCGGACGAAACCCTTGATTCGTTACGTAATTTCTTTAAGGGCTTTCGGGCTCAGATAACAGAAATGAGACCGAAAGATCATGACAAAATGATGGCCACCATCCAAGTGGTGCCTCATCTGAAAACAATGTTAATGGCAGAGGTTTTACGAGATCAAAAAGTGGATATGAAAAAAATACTCAAGAGCGCCAGTCCGATTTATAAATTGGAATTAGATATTATGGGAAGAATGTATGCTCAAAATACCGAGATGTACGCTTCGATCATTACTCACAATCCTCAAAGCTTAAAAATTATTAAGAGTCTCAAGAAGAATATCTCAATTTACGAGAGAGCAATTGCAAATTCAGATGGTGAGGCGATTGTTAAACGACTCACAAAGACCAAGAAATTTTTTGGTTCTTTCGTAAAAAAAGCTTTTAAAGAAAGTCAGAGAATTATTTCGTTTATGCAAAGATGGTAGGTGGGGCTCGGGAGTGGCAGGAGCGGAAGGAGCGGGAAGAGCGGAAGGAGGGCTACAATGAATTATGAATTAGGGATTAGGAATTACGGGGCTGTAATGAAGGCTTCATATATTTTTTGTCATAAAACGTAGAGACACGCCGTGGCGTGTCTCAAATGTTAAAAATATGGAGCCCTGAATCTCTACTTCTGATCGATTCCTTTCATGGTCAGAGCGTATCTTCCTTGATCGTCGATTTGAGTGATCTTCACTTTCACAGTTTGTCCTTCTTTGAGGACGTCGTTAACGTTGGCGACCCTTTGTTCGGAAATCTGAGAAATATGGACCAGTCCATCGAGGCTTGGAGTGATGGACACAAAAGCTCCGAAGTCGGTAATGCGAGCTACTTTTCCATCGATTATATCTCCTACTTTTGGAACATAGGTGATAGCTTCTATCTGTTTTTTAGCTTTTTGACCACTTTCTTGATCCGGAGCGGTAATGGTCACCAGACCGGAATCTTCGATATCTATTTCCACACCAAACTCCTTAGTCATTCCTTGAATCGTTTCTCCACCTTTACCAATAACCATACCAATTTGCTCCGGATTGATCTGAATAGCTTCGATAAGGGGAGCATATTTGGAAAGTTCTTTTCTAGACTCTGAGATAGCCTTGAGCATACCCGCACCAATAATTTCTAAACCTTCCTTGGCTTGATCAAGAGCCTCTTTCATAAGTTCTATAGAGATACCGGCAACTTTGATATCCATCTGAAGTGCGGTAATCCCCTTCTTTGTAGCGGTTACTTTGAAGTCCATGTCACCGGCAAAATCTTCCATCCCCTGAATGTCGGTTAGGATTTTGTTTGTACCTTCACCATCGGTAACCAGACCCATGGCAATACCAACTACCGGAGCGGTGATGGGCACGCCTCCATCCATAAGAGCAAGAGTAGACCCGCAAACAGATCCCATAGAGGAACTCCCGTTACAGCTTAGAGTTTCGGAAACTACACGAATAGTGAATGGAAAATCTTCTTGCTTAGGAAGAACCGGAGAAAGAGCTCTTTCGGCCAGATAACCGTGACCGATTTCTCGGCGCCCCACGCCACGAAGCGGTCTTACCTCTCCCACGGAGTAAGGAGGAAAATTATAGTGATGCATGTAACGACGTTCGTGATCTTGATTCATATTTTCCACAACTTGAGCTTTACCCGGTCCTCCAAGGGTAAGAACAGACATAATCTGAGTTTCACCGCGCTGGAAGATACCGCTACCATGCGGGCGAGGAAGAATCCCAACTGAACAATCAATGGGACGAACATCTTTTAACCCTCGATTGTCGAGACGTTTTTCATTTTTGAGAATATTTTCCCGCATATATTCTTTGAAAACTTTGTCCACGGCATCTTTGACGGCCGATTCTGTCCAAAATTCGCTCTCTTCATTTTCAATTTTATCTTTTGTTTTTTCGAGTACCTCTTTTGTAATCACATCAAGACGATTGTAGATCTCGTGCTTATCGGCAATATAAAGATTGTCTAATTGATCAGTGCTGATGAGTGTTTTTACTTCTTCTTTTACCGATTCATCTAGAACATTGGCAATATATTCAAGAGGAGTAACCGTAATTTTACTTTTAAACTCTTCTTGAAAGGCACAGATTTTTTTGATCTCTTCGTGAGCAAGAGAAATAGCTTCAAGTATAATATCCTGAGAGATTTCTTTGGCTCCCGCTTCCACCATGGTTACGGCTTCTTTGGTTCCGGCTACAACCAGATCCAGATCCCCCTTCTCCACTTCTTCATAAGTGGGATTGATAATTAGTTTCCCTTCCACCCTTCCAATTCTAACCCCGGCAATCGGACCGTCAAAAGGCATACCGGAAATAGATAGAGCGGTTGAAGCAGCAATCATTCCAATGGTAGCAGGATGAAATTCTTTGTCAGAAGAAATGACAGAACAAATAATTTGCACATCATTAGCCATTCCTTTAGGGAATAATGGGCGTATTGGTCTATCTATGAGGCGAGAAGAAAGGATGGCATCGTCACTCGGTCGACCTTCGCGCTTGATAAATTTTGATCCGCTTATTTTTCCGGAGGCGTACCATTTTTCTTCTAAATCAACCATCATGGGGAAGAAATCAACCCCCTCGCGAGGTTTGTCACCCATAGTAGCGGAAGCTAAAATTATATTGTCGCCATAACGAACCGTAACTGCTCCGCTGGCCTGGAAAGCCATGTGTCCCGTTTCTATGGTGAGCTCTCTTCCGGCAACTTCCATAGTTACAGAATTCTTTTGAACTTCTTTCATAAGAAAAGATAAGTATTAAAAAAGACCCGAATTAAAAAAATATGGGTCAAAGTTGAAGAATCTAGACGCAACACAGCCGAATAACGGCATAAGTAAGGCTGAATGAGCTAGAAAGCAAACAAATTTGATGAGACGCTTGAGATACTTGGGATACCTAAGATATTTTATCTTAATAATCTTAAGCGTCTTACGGATCTTACTGATCTCATAAATTTACTTGCTTCATAGCTCTTTGAACCCGGGTGCCTAAAAAAATAATGCTATTGAGCACTATTTTCTAATGGCAAGTTTTTCAAGGATCTTTTGATACTCTTCTTTGTTTTTTTGCTGAATATAACTAAGTAGCTTTCTTCTTTTCCCAACCATCATAATAAGCCCTCGACGTGAATGATTATCTTTGGAGTGGGCCTTAAGATGTCCGGTAAGTTGATTGATACGTTCGGTAAGAATAGCGACTTGAACTTCAGCCGAGCCGGTATCTTTGCCATGCGACTGATATTCTTTGATGATATCTACCTTTAGCTTTCGAGCATGAGAAACCTTCTTTTTCTTTGCTGAAATTTTTGCAGGGGCTTTAGCTTTAGCAGTTGTTTTCTTAACAACTTTTTTAGCAGTCTTTTTCTCTGTCTTTTTTTTGGCAGTTGGCATGCTTACGTTTAGATCGCGAGTATTTTACACTGAAATCAGTGGAGTAGCAATACCTTTTATATTCATGTATGAACTTTTTATTAACTTTGGTACTTATTTGTTTGGAAAAATTTATCACGTACGGAATGTGTGATAGGATAATGTCTCTAGTTCCTAGTTTATGCAGTATTATTCCGTGATATTACGATCATGCCCGCATGCCCTAACGTATGCGAGCAAGGAAGAAATCCGGGAAGGATCTCTTGTTTCCGTCCCCTTTCGTAAAGGTAGCCAGCGAGCCATTGTGCGAACAAAAATACCTTCGGATGAAGGTTTTTCGGCAAAAAATATAGAGAAAGTACTGAAGGAAGTGATACTTGATAAACAGCAACTTGGAATGATATCTAAAATATCTGAATACTATTTTTGTTCAATTAACCAGGCTTCTAAACTGTATTTACCGACTTTCCTATGGAATGAGAAGAGGCCACGGAGGAATGCATTCTTGGGAATTCGAAGAACAGCAAGAGCGGAGGGAGCGGAGGAAGCGGAACGAGCGCATGGATATAATGTAAGTCAGTTGAATACTCCCCCGAAGCAAAAAAAACATGGAGAAGTACTTCAAGCCGATG
>DAOVYC010000069.1 GCA_030635805.1 bacterium
GAGAGAGGGTGGAAAGTGGATAGGGATCCGGTGAATATGGGGTAATCTAAGCGGTAAGCAGTAAGCGGTAAGCTGGTAAGCTCTAGCGGTTCTGAAATTCTGAATTATGAACAGGAAAAAAGAAAAAGCGATTATCGTTCATGTGATTCCGCATGATGCGAACAAGGAAGATGCTCACAAGGACCTGAAGGAACTTGTACGTCTGGTGGAAACTTATGGTGGCATAGTAATTTTGGAGATAATTCAGAAGAGAGGAAGACCTTCAGCTAAAACGTATGTTGGAAAAGGTAAGATTTTTGAGGTGGCGGGAACAACCGAAAAACGTAAAGCTGATATTGTAATCATCAATCATATTCTTAAACCAACTCAAATTTTAAATCTGCAGAGTAATTTACCTAAGAATGTTCAGGTTTGGGACAGAGTTGATTTGATTTTGAAAATTTTTGAAAAGCATGCCAAAGGACAAGAAGCCAGACTTGAAATTAAGCTGGCTCAAATGAAACACGATATTCCTAAGCTTTATGCGCGACATGCCACCACGCTTTTTGAACGTGAACGAGGCGGTATTGGAGCGACACGCGGCGCGGGTGAAATGGGTATTTATTCAGAAAAACATTATATTCGTTCGCAAATGAAAAATATTGAAAAGAAGATTGAGCAGATAAAAAAAGTAAGAGCTACTCAACGAAAACGCCGTAAGCGTAATGGCTTACCTACAATAGCACTGGTTGGCTATACCAATGCGGGGAAAAGCGCCCTGCTAGTTTCCCTTACTCGTAAAAAACAAGTGTATGTTGCGGATGAGCTGTTTGCCACTTTAGACACCAGAATTGGAAATCTCTGGTTACCTGATTTACAGAAGTCTGTGCTGATAGCGGATACGATTGGATTTATTCAAAATTTACCTCCTTTTCTGATCGCTTCATTTAAGGCAACTCTGGAAGAAGTACAGGAGGCGGCATTTTTACTACATGTGATTGATGGTACGGACGAGAAGATGTTTGAGAAAATGCAAGTGGTTCACGAAATACTTGAGGAACTTGAGTGTCTTGATAAGCCAATGATTTATGTGTTTAACAAGGTCGATCTGAATAAAAATATTGTTCGCAAATTGCGTTTATTTAAAGCTGATTCTCCGTATGCTGTAGTTTCTGCCCAAACGGGAGAAGGGCTGGATGAATTGAAGAAGTTGATTGCGGAGAAGGTGTCGTTTGAGTTGTAGGCTCATGATGAAATTCTATATTTTACATACAGACATACCAACGGTATGTCTCTACGTATTGGATAAAATATACAGAATTTCATCAGCGTTTTTGATAGCTCCATGTATTTTTTGTCAAACCGTAGAGACATTACGTATTGGATAAAATATACAGAATTTCATCAGCGTTTTTGATAGCTCCATGTATTTTTTGTCAAACCGTAGAGACACGCCGTGGCGTGTCTCAAATGTAAAAAATATGGAGTTCTGAAATTCTGAATTATTCCGGCAAGACAATAAAGCTTCCAAATCTCGGACACTCTCCTCCATAGAGTTTTTGATCTTGCGACCACTTTCGATATGAGAAATATTTTTCATATTTTTCGTAGGTATCTATTCCGCAATCTTCGATGTGATGAAGAAGAATGTTTTCTTCAATCAGATCGGCAAACACGGCCTCGGTTAAATCAAAATAAATTTTATCATCCCGGTGTTGTACAAATTTTTTGTATATACTATCCCCTATTTGCTGAACTATACTCTCTTTAATCTCATGATTTTTAGCACGAATGTGCGGACCAATACCCACTAAAATATCTTCCGGATTTGAGCCAAGAATTTTGAGAGAATCAACGGTTTGCTTAATAATCCCCCAGGTGATACTTTTTCTCCCTCCATGAATGACAGCAATGTTTTTCTTGGTGGGGTCATACATAAGAATAGGCACACAATCCGCGGTACGAATGATGAGAAGATGTTTGGAAATATTGGAAATCAGCGCGTCTGCTCCTTCGGTCATTTTTTCGTTCTCCCCTTCAATAAGAATCATGGCGAGACTGTCATGAACCTGCTCCATCTGGATGGGGAAATTATCTTTGACGAGTTCATTGGGCAGACCATCCTTTTCGGTAACGGAAGGATGGGATGAATCGGTAATGCCGTGATAGACACCGGCTGAAGTGAGGTTTGAGAAAGTGAGCACGGGGAATAATTTTATGATTAAAGAGTGTTCAAAAGGTATTAGATACAAGGCGAAGACTCAATTTTTACCACAGTGTACCAAATGGTACTCGAGGATCAAAATTAGGTCTTCAACGCAGTAGATGATATCTTTTGAACACTCTTAGTAGCGTCGCCATAATCCAACAACAACCCCCTGAATAGTCCACTCGTTTTGCGGATAAATATCCTGGTAATCAGGGTTTTCCGCTTTGAGATATAGTTTGCCTTTCTGATCAACGAGGCGTTTGACAGTGTTTTCGCCATTGAGAAGAGCGACCACGATGTCTCCCGCTTTGGCTTCCCGACGTTCGACGATGACGTTGTCTCCTTCGTGAAGTCCGGCGTCTATCATGCTGTCTCCCCGGACGCGCAAGACGAAGGTGCTGGTGGGTTTGGGGATAAAAGATTCCGGCATGGAGATGGTTTCTTCGACTTCCTGGGTGGCGTTGGGGCCACCGGCCTGAATAGCACCGAGCATTGGAAGGAAACACATCCCGGGTGTTTCCGATTCTTCACGATGAGTAAGGCGATAACCTTTGTTCTTGATTATTTCAATCTTCCCTTTTTCTTCCAGTTGCTTGAGATATTGGCAAACACTATTTACAGAATTGACCCTGATGGAGGTCATTATTTCCCTGTAGGTGGGATAAGCACCAAATTCTTTTTGATAAGTTTTAATGTAGTCTAAGACGAAATTTTCTTTTTTTGTCAACGGAGAATTGTTAAACATGGCTTGATTGGTTATGGACATTTGTCTATATTATATATGAACGTTTGTCTATATGCAACAACAAATCTAAAATATAAAAAATAAAATATCGATTTCAGAATCACTCCCTAACAACTAATCCCTAAATTATGACTAAGTTTAATTTGTCCTATTATCATCCCAGTCATTTTGAGGATAGATATGATGCCGCTATCAGAACTCTTATGTTTTTTGCTTATGCGGGTGGGTTTTTATTTCTGGGGATTCTTGTTTCTCACTTTTTAAATAATCCGGTTTTTTAAAGAAGATGGAGATATAAAACAGAGGGATTATGTTTTATAATTTTCCTATGCTAAAATTGTTTTTGGTTTTGTTTTTGATCTTAAGTCTTGTTTTATGAACCCATTTTTAGACACGATTTATTTTGATAATTCGGTTTGGCAGTATTTACAGTTTGGACTGACAATTATTGTCGCTTTTGTGATTGCCATGCTTATTCATGTAACGATTATTCGTAATATCGCCAAGTTTACCTCAAAAACAAAGAATAAATTTGATGACCAGATTCTCCAGATTTTGAAAAGATCTATAAATATTATTGCTTTGATTGCCGGTATTTATTTCGGTAGAAATTTTCTTACGCTAACGGAAAAAGTCGATAGCATTACCGGATCGGTTTTACTGGTTATTATTATTTTGGAAATTGCCCGGGTAACCGGAGAAGCGATTTCCTTGATGATTGAAGGATATATCAACAGGGTAACAGAACGAAAAAAGGGCGTGAATAAAGATTTACTGCTTTTTTTACAAAGGCTTTCCAAAATAGCTATTTGGATTATTGCCCTGATGCTGATTATCAACAATCTTGGCTATAATATATCTTCACTTCTGGCCGGACTTGGTTTGGGAGGTTTGGCTTTTGCCCTTGCCGCTCAGCAGACTCTTGGAAATTTCTTCGGATCCGTTTCCGTTATTGTGGATCAGCCTTTTCAGGTGGGTGATTTGGCAATGGTGGATGGAATCAAGGGAACCGTTAAACGTGTTGGTCTTCGGAGTACTCGACTTACCACGCTTGATGGGACGGAGGTGAGTATTCCCAATTCTAAAGTGGCTAATTCGCTCATTGAAAATTTTTCTAAACGTCCAAAGTTAAAAATTAAATTGAATCTCGGGGTGGAATATTCCACTTCGAATGAAAAACTTGCCAAAGGGGTGAAGACTGTCGAACAGATTTTAGCTAAAAGAAAGGATATTTCTAAATACTGGGTCCATTTTTTGGAATACGCGGATTCGGCTCTGATTATCAAGGTGGTCTATTGGCTTAATTACTACCCGGAATGGAGCGATGTTCTGGATGCCCAGCAGGAAATAAACCTGGGGATAAAAAAACAGTTTGAAAAGGAGAAGATCGAGTTTGCGTTTCCAACTCAGACGATTCATCTAAAAAAATAGCTTTAGTTGATAGATCTTTTGTTGCGTGAGGTTGCTATTTACTGTATCATCTCACCGCTTTTTTCTCTTTGTTCGCAATTATGTTCAATAGGGAAATGCTCATAGAAATGAAATTAACTTTGTTTGATTCTTCAACCCTGTCTCCAAAGTAAATTTAATTTTTTCATCGGTCAAAATCATCAACTCACAATTTTTATTTCGCAACCATCATTAAAAGTTTGTTTAATATTAAAAATAAATGAATAATTAGTCAATAAATTCATTTTATTTATCGTATAAATGAAATTTAATTTAAAAAAGGAGATAAATTTCTAATGTTGATCAATAGGTTTGCCACAATAAGGGCAGAACTTTATTTGTGTTCCGCAACTTCCACATTTAATACCTTTTGCTGTTGAAA
>DAOVYC010000090.1 GCA_030635805.1 bacterium
CTTTTTTATGTCCAACCGGAATCTAATATTTTAACATTTTGTTTTACACCTTTGGCACATTTTCTTAACGATCTTCTTCTTTTTTTTAATTTTAAAATTGTTGTCTCAACTACATATAATGTCCTCAACCTATTTCGACCGTGATAAACCGACCTTGCCCCTCCCCGGGTGCCCGTTTCGCGGGCACCCAGCCCGCCGAAGAGGCCATCCCTGCTAACGACGACGGGACAGCAACACCTATCGGAGTGCGGGATGAATCTTATGACGGGCCGAGAATTCCATGTAACTGTGTATCTCAAGAACAATATGAAAGTGACAAGCCGAACTACGATCAATGGAGAAACCAAGGTATAGTAGACGAAGAAATTTACCCCAGCGCCATCGCTCCGATCCCACCGGGACATCCAATGCTCCGTGGAGTGTAAAAAACCTGCCACCAAAGTCTTACGAACAATCTTGATGTTTTCAAGTCCATAGGAATCCCTACCCTTTCATGCTAGAAATGTGCTTCCAGAATCGACTCGACCAACAAAAAGGAAGCAGCCGCTTATCCAAAAAGTGACTAATCTTTGATTATATATTTCCTTTCGTTGGAAAGGAAACGATTAATAACTTTAGATGAAAAAGATGAAGATGATGCTATATATGGTTATCATGATAAAAAGAAACAAGGTTTTGTTTTAGCATTATTTGGAAATGATTCCGAATTCCTAAGAGAGAATATAAAGTATCCTTACGGCTATCAAGGTCGATTCCTCGGGCTTAGGGGGATATCCTCGGCGTTAAATTTCGATTCCCTCGGGCTTAGGAAGGGTAGCGAAAGATTTTTATCTTCCTCGTCTCAGAACCGGTCTTCTTTTTCGGCGCGAATCACCTAGGTGCGACGTGTCGGGTGGGCGCAAAAAATATACATTTTTTTTTATTCTTTAATATATAAAATGAGTCGTTGGATTCTCGACTACAAAGAGAAAAAAAAAGAGAAAAAAAAAAAGGAGAAAAAAAAAGAGAGGAAAAAAAAAAGAGAGGAAAAAAAAACTCAATTTGCTAGGAAGTACTTAGTGACTGAAGAAAGTTTTCGGGCCAACCCACAGGAGATTGAGACTGAGAGTGAATATTTCTTTAAAGAGAATGTGCCCGACCAATATCTTAGTAATCAATTTAGAAAGAATTTAGAGCGATCTTTGTTTTTTCACCCGTCGAATGACACGTTGTCGAGAGAGCTGGAAGATACAGATTATTCTATATTTATTGATCGCGTAGTTGTTCCTTTTCAGATCCGCCTGGACATAAGGTATAAAAAATACGATGAAGCACTAAAAATTATAAATGATATTGAGAGCGACATTAATAATATTGATATATCACAAACCAGAAAAAAATTATTCAAACGAGATTTGAGAGAGTTTTGGAGATATACAAAAACATACTGGCAAGAAAGGTTGGTTGGAGAGGCCCAACGCCGTAATACTCACCAACGTGACCCGGATCTCGACAGATTTTTGCCGGAGGCATATAAGGGTATTGATAAGCGCATTTTTCCTGCAGAATTGTTCGAAGACGATGAAAAAACTCTCTCGAAATGTAAGGGACCTTGTATGATCCAACCGCAGCAATCGTCGGTATTTAGCTCATCTAATGAATGTAGCTGCTACACCGGAAATGGCTGGGAGGGGTTGGTGCCGACTTTGATGAGTGGCTACACTAACTGGGAAAAATGTCCGAAATCCCTTTGTCAATACGCAAATGAATCAGAGATTTATAAGAAGGACTTTATTAACTCCTTCTCTGACGATTATTATAAAGACTATTACTATAAAGATCAGGGATATATATATTAAAATGAAAAAAACACATTAAATTTGGAATTGACATGTTGGGTTTACTTTTTGTGAAACAGTTTTCTCCCGTCTCTTAATCCTACTTTATTGCCTCCTTCCACCTTTACAATTTTATACGGAATTTTCTTATGTTATAAAAATAATCGCTAATTATAATATCTCGCCCCTTTTTCATCGTGGAAAAATAGTGGCTGGTATTAACTTCGTTGGATTACTCCTTACTCCTTACTCATTACTCTTTATTCTTGGCGTTCTTTTTTTTATTTCTAAATGCAAGCAGCAATTGATATTATCAAACAAAATCAGCGCCAAGCAGCAAACGATCAAAACGAGCGACAAGATTTCATGGGTCGGATATATTATCCTTTCCCTAATGACTCCGGGGAGTCAATCCAGGCTTGAAAAAAAAAGAAACGACCTTGGGCACAAAAACGCCAAAAGAAGTGCGTCAGCATCTCAACCAACTGAGGGAGAAGATGGTTCAAGAAGAAACTAAGCTTGAAGATCGTCTTGTCACTATACAGTACCAACTTGACTCCGTGGATAGGGAACTAGACAAGATTGCTACAGATCAAAATAACTGTAGATTCGTTCGGGGGCGAGAAGGAGAAGGAGAAGGGACATGCGAGGGTGAATGCCCTTCGGTTGGCGACACTAGGTCGTTGTGAGCTCGTGCAAGGTGACTCATCTGGATCTGTTGGACGGGACCGTCGTGCCTTTTGTGACTGAATGTAGCGCCGAGGGGCAGTGCTACCTGCAACTTTAACCAGGACTCCCTGCTCGTTTAGTGGAAGGGCAGTAAGCGATATTTATTATATTATATAAACAAAAATTGCGTTTATGATTCCGGTGAAGTTCAGTGCTCAAAAAAAAACCCGATGGTTTAATAAAATATTTTGTTGTATTATAATACAATAATGAGTCGAGAGGCGCCCTGTCGAAAAGATTTGTGGGGTAACTGCATCAACATCAGTTGTAATGGCAACTGCGAAAAGGATTATTCAGGTAATTGTCGATGTGTACATCCGCAGGCTATATATACGGGCCAGGGGACCTCCCTATTGGCTCAACCCCGACCCCAATCCCAACCCAGTGAGGCGCCTTCAAATCCACTACAGGCACACAAGGTGAGGAAATACGAGGAGGCGGTTCAAGAGCATAGACGGCAAGAGGCGGCGGAAAGGAAACGGCGATGGAAAGAGAAGGCGGAACGGCGACGGAAAGAGAAGGCGGAACAGGACCGGCAAGAGAAGGCGTACATGTGCGTCATCTGCCAGGAGAATTTTGGGAGGGGGCAGAGGCCCCCAAACCTGTGCGACAACTGCAGTCACAAGTACCACCTCGACTGCCTCAATAAGCAGCTCCGGGTACGGAACAAGTGTCCCATCTGCAGCAAGAAGTGCAAGAACGCCTACAACGAGGGGATGGCTCCGGCGCCGGCTCCGGCGCCGGCCGGAGCCGGCGCTTTTTTTGATGGTGTCTATTGGGAAAGGGATCGGCCTAAGCCACCAGGCATAGTATCCACGTCTGATGGCTGGAGCGTATCAGATCGGGCGCTTTATCCAAGGACTTTGACGCCTCAACAACAACATCAGCACCAACAACATCAGCAACAATGGTTGGATAAGGAACAACAGCTTCAACAACAACGGCGGCAACGTCAACAGAAGCAACATCAACAGCAACAACAAAAGGAGGCGAAATGGGAACGGCAACAGCGCCTCCAAGAAGAGGAGGCGGAACGGGAACGGCGGCGGCGGCGTCAGCAACAGAAGCGACAACCAATCAACTACGCGCCAATACAACAGCAGCAGCAACGACCTTATTGTAAATACTGTTTGGGAGATGGGTGCAGCAGGTGTGAATCATATGGATATGGCTGATGATGATGAGAAGCATGAATAAAAGATCAAGGTTCAAATTGTTTACGCTTAGTTCCTTATAAAGTAAAAAAAAAATTGGCTGTGGATGGATCATCTTCCGGTTCATCTTCCATGTTATTCTCAAAACTGTCGTACACCCAGTCTGCCTTGGGGATTTTTTTTTTTGAAAAAAATTCGCGCCACCACAAATCAATCCATCGTTCTTTTTTTTTGAGGAAATTCAAAGAGTGAATCAAGAGGAACTGTGGCAATTAAAAAGGACGGAAACGATGCCCTATATGTTACAAAACTAATAGGTGATAAAAATATAGATTGACAAGAAGATTAATTTTAGGATTTAAGAATCTGCC
>DAOVYC010000075.1 GCA_030635805.1 bacterium
CTTTCGGTGGTTTTTTGGATACCCTCTTTAGTCAAATTTGTATCAAGAACGTTTTGAACAAGATCTTCTACTACATTTTGATACATTTGAATTTCACCGGGGGTGAGGAGCTTTATTATTGGCGTTTCTTCTTCCTCTTCTTCTGACACATTAAATTCTTTTTCAAAAAACTGGCTAAGTTTTTTTGCCTCTTTTTTGTAATAATCTTCCTGATCTTTAGTCTCTTCTGTGATTTTTTTAGCTTCTGTGATGATTTCGTGCTGTTCGGAAGCACCACCTGAGGTAGGGAGGGCTAGATTACAAAAACGATTGTGTAGAAACAAATCTTTAGTCATCAAGTTGTTTTAAAATATCAGTCGATTTATCACCCTCAGAGGTCTCATGCTCTTTAACACGACTCTGCTTAAGTGTTTTGTAGCGTTGATCTATTTCCTTCTTTTTTTCCTTGAATTTGGTGTATTCTTCGGGATTTGCCAAACAGGCAGCAGTAAAAGCATCAATAAAATCTTTATTACTTTTTTTGAAGCTCTCGAGTAGTTTTTCCAGTTCGTGGTCGCTAAGAAACTCCTTATATTTATTAAAGAGTGCCTTTTGGCCGATAGATACACCGAAAGCGCTGTTGATCAACTTACTCAAGGCAGCAAGTTTCTCTTCTCTCGTTTTATTGTCTTCGCTTGAATTTTTATTCATTTTTTATTTTTGAATTCTTCCCATTATAACAAAAAATGGGAGAAATTGCAATGCTTGGCTCCTGCTTTTTTAATGAAAGGGAAGCAGGAAAACGCAAATCAGGAGACACGCCACGGCGTGTCTCTACGGAGACGTAAACGGAGACGTAAACGGAGACGTAAACGGAGACGTAACATGTTACGTCTTTACGGATGGATGGCATCCATCTGCGGATTACTTCAATTTGGTGATCTCGAATTTGAAAGTACCGGCAGGTACTTCAACCTCTACTTTTTCACCTATACTTTTATCGATTACAGCGCTTCCGATAGGGCTTTCGTTGGAAATCTTGTTTTCAAAGGGGTCTGCCTCGGTGGTGCCAACGATAAGATAGGTTTCAGGATCTTTACGGGTGCCAATTTGGCGAATGGTAACACGAGAACCGATTTGAACGGTTTTGGCGTGAGTGTCTTTGATGATTTTTGCATTCTTGATTTTCCCCTCCAGATCAATGATACGGCCTTCGATGAAAGCTTGTTCATTTTTGGCCTCTTCGTACTCCGAATTTTCAGAAAGGTCACCGTAAGAAATGGCTTCCTGAAGACGCGCAGTTACTTCTTTTCTTTTGGTGGTCTTAAGATTTTCCAGCTCCTTCTGGAGTTTTTTTAATCCTAAACGAGTAACCAGAACCTCGTCCTTGTTTATTGGTAATTCTGTTTCTTTTAGAGCCTTCTTTGGGGCTACCTTCTTTGGAGCAGTTTTTTTGGTGATTGTTTTCTTTGTTGTTTTTGCCATGTGGGATGGGTGTTATGTGATTGTCTAGAGAGACAAGGCATTGCCTTGTCTTTACGGGGGAGACGCATTGCAATGCGTCTCTACTGCATGATTTTTACGGCAGTGGGATGGTCTTTTAGTTTTTGGAGCACCTTGGCTTCGATTTGTCGGATACGTTCGCGGGTAACACTAAATTCTTTTCCAACTTCTTCCAGGGTGTGGCTAATGCCGTCGCCAAGGCCGAAACGCATTTTGATAATTTTTTGTTCACGAGGAGTGAGATACTGAAGCATTTCGTGAATATTCTCTTTGATAATTTGTCTGTTTGCTGATTCTGAAGGAGAAAGTGCCTGTTCATCCTCGATGAAATCTCCGAGCTTGCTGTCTTCTTCGGTGCCAACCGGAGCCTCAAGGGAGATAATATCCTGAGAAATCTTAAGAATATAACGAACCTTCTTAATATCCATGTCCATTTCCACAGCTAATTCCTCCGGAAGAGGTTCACGACCGAGTTCCTGGACGAGGCGTCTTTGAGTGTGGGTAAGTTTATTGATAGTCTCGACCATGTGGACGGGGATGCGAATGGTACGGGCCTGATCAGCAATAGCACGAGTAATAGCCTGACGAATCCACCAGGTGGCATAAGTGGAAAACTTGAATCCTCTTTCATGATCAAACTTTTCCACAGCACGGAAAAGACCAATATTTCCTTCCTGAATGAGGTCGAGGAAGGAAAGTCCGCGACCGATATATTTTTTGGCGATAGAAACGACTAGGCGGAGATTGGCTTCGGCTAGCTGTTTTTTGGAGCTCATATTTCCTTTCCGGATAGCTTTACTTAATTTTACTTCTTCTTCTTTGGTGAGCAGGGCAACTTTTCCGATTTCCGATAAATACATACGAACAGAATCGCTGGAAATTTCTTTTAAATCTTCCTTGGTTTGCTTTAGCTCTTTTGCATCTTCTTCTTTCTCCTCCTTTCTCTCCCAGATCATTTGATCTTTTACATCAATAACTTCGATTCCGAGATCCATAAACAGCATGTAGATTTCATCCAAAAGATTGATGTCATCCTCTGATTGAGGAATAGCACGCATGATTTCCTGATGAGTTACAAACCCCTGTTCACGCCCTTTCTTAATAAGCTCCTGGACTTCGGGAGGATATTGAGCGAGAACATCATCAGGCGGAAGCGGAATAAATTTCTGCTGTTTTTTGGCCATTGACTAAGCAGTAAGCAGTAAGCTAGTAAGCAGTAAGCTCTAGTTTTTCAGGAGACTGTTTAACTCTTCTAGGGCTTTTTTGTTTTTGGTGTTTTTCCTGAGTTCTTGTTTAAGCTCCTGGATTCTGGATTTTTGATGGGACTTGTTGATTTTCTTGATAAGAAAATCTAATTCCTGTTGCCTTTCTTTTTCAGAAAGGCTTTTGTAATATTCTTGGCCGATAAGGCTTAAAATCTTTATTTTATCCCGTTTTTCACCCTTAAAATATTCTTCGAGCTCTATATCCGAGTCCAGGGGATTATAGTGATCAAGAAGGGTTTTGTAAAGTTCTTTTTTTTCTTCGTCCTCGAAAAATTTTTTGCTGATTTTATCTTTGTGGGTTTTAAGGAGAGAAAGATCGGAGAGAATAAGGCTGAGGGTGAGGGTTTGGGCTCGGGAACTGTGGGAATCGTGGGACGCTTGGGATTGGGGCTCGGGAGCGGAGGGAGCGGGACGAGAGGATTTTTTCAGTTTTTTGAGTTCCTGGAGGAGGGATCGGACGCTAGTGGAAATGAGATTCCCGAGTTTTTGGAGATGGTGTTCTTGTTCAACGGCGTTTTGGATGCGGGAAATACTTTTAAGAATAATGTCGCTGATCTTCTTTTTGCCTTCGGCTGTTTCCGAGCTATTGTTCTTGCAAGCTTTTTCGAAGACAAAATCCATGTAGGGGACACTGTTTTCTACAGCTTTTTCCCAGAGTTTGGGGTCTTTTTTAATACAGTCGTCGGGATCTTTTCCTTCGGGAACGGTAAGGATTTTAATGTTACAGTCCATTTTCTGAGCAAGCTCAATGGAGCGTAAAGCGGCTTCCTGACCGGCTTCATCGGCGTCAAAAGAAAAGATAATTTCCTTGGCGTGTCTTTTGAGAAGCTTGAGTTGATTTTCGGTGAGGGCGGTTCCGGAGGAAGCGACTACGTTTTTAAACCCGGCCTGGTAAGCGGTGATAACGTCGAAATAACCTTCCACCACTACAGCTTTTTCAGTAGAGCGAATCTCTTTTTTGGCGAAGTTAAAGCCATAAATGACGTGCCCTTTGTTGTAGATAGGAGTGTCGGGAGAATTTAGATACTTAGCCATGTCTTTTTTATTTTTCAAAGTTCGCCCACCAAAAGCGATGATAGCATCGAGATTATCCCAAATGGGGAAAATGATTCGTCCACGAAAGCGATCAAAAATTTCTTCGGAGGCCATTTGTTTTTTAGAACCAATTCCGGCCAGAACAATATCTTTTTTACTGTATCCTTCTTTTTCTAAGTATTTATGAGCCTGGTGATAATTGTCCGGAGCCCAGCCGATCTGAAAAGCTTCAATTGTTTTGTCCGTCATGCCTCTGTCTTTCAGATATTTCATGGCTTCTTTGTTGGTTTTTAATTTTTTTTGAAAAAACTCGGCCGCATCTCGATGAAGATTTTTAAGCATTTTCTTCTCGCTCTTGTTTTCCGCTGATCTTCCTCTCTTTTCCAATTTCACGCCGGCTCTGTTGGCGAGAGATTCGAGAGCTTCAATGAATTCCACTTTTTCATAATCCTGGACAAATTTAATAACATCCCCTCCCCAATGACAGCCGAAACAATGAGCAATTTGTTTTTCGGGGCTAACGATAAAACTAGGTGTTTTTTCGTTGTGGAACGGACAGTGGCCCTTGAGGTTTCGGCCAGCTTTTTTTAGCTGGACGTAGGAGCCGATAACATCTTCGATGTTGAGGCGGGTTTTGATTTCTTGGATTTGGTCCACCTAAAAAAGGTAAAAGGAAAA
>DAOVYC010000088.1 GCA_030635805.1 bacterium
AGTTGTGTTTTTTTCTTCAGCCATGGGGTGTTGGTTATTATTTGATCGAAATAGTGCCTTGTTTTTGAGAGAAATTTATTTCGCCGCTATCCGGGAGGGTCTCAGGAGCCTTGGGGATTTCGGGGGTTACCGGGGGCTCGGGTTTTTCTGGAACTTCAGAAATTTCTGGAACCTCAGGAATCTCAGGAGGTTCGGGGGTTGTTTTTGGTTCCGGTTTTTTCAGAACCTCATCTTTTGGTCTGACTTTGATGTTTTTGATTTCCTCCTTCTTTTTATCTATTTTTTCTTTGTTAACTCCGGTCTGATAAGTTTTGTGTAGCAATTCATCATCGTCGATATTATCAATTTCCGGATGTTTAATTTCTTCTTCTTTTCCCTGTGAATCAAGAATTTGGGATAATCTGTTTATGTGTGATAAGGTTTCTTTTCTTTCTTTTGATTCTTTTGAATCCTCTTTTTTTTGTTTTTGTTTTTGCAGGGCTGTTTTGGTGGCGAATATTCCTTGGTAAACTTCCGCCTCACCCTTTTTCCACATTCTTTTTCTGGGAATTGCCATTTTTTCAATCATCAGGAGAACATATTTATAGAAAGGAATATTGTTAATCTTCAGAAACGCTATGGCGACAGTTAGCAGGCCAATCACTATAACGGGTGGAGCCCATAATATCGCGTTCATACCCTTTTTAGTCATGCCGATGTAGATCATATAGTCTATTCCACCACCAGCAATGATAATAATCATTTGTTTAATGGTGATGTTGGCAATAATCGTGTCCTCCCTTCGTACGTTTTGTGGTACTTTGAATTGCATTCTGTAAGCAATAAGCTAATAAGCTATGTTTAAAAAAGCCATAATCCTATCTATATATTATAGCAGATTATGGCTTGTTTTTGAAGGGAATTGAAGGGAACTGGAGGGAGAGATATCTCGTGGAAGCTTGTGGCTTCTTAATCAATTATTTCTTCTTCTCCCTGTAATTTTTCTATAGCTTCTTCGACTGTTATTTTTAAGGCTTCTTCAAAAGAATCCCAAATTCTTAAATATAAATCCGGACCATTTTCATTTTCTATAAGTGGCCATGTTTCAGTTCGAACAGTAAACTCTGCTTTGAAGTGTGGAATTTCGAAAAGAGGAATCTTCTTTATTTCTTCGAAAACAGGATTAGGTTTATCTGTTTTTATCGATGATAATCTTTTATTAATACCTCCTCTTTTGATATCAATTTTTGTTACTACTCCCGTTGTTGGTTTATATTCAATAAAATCTTTTATTTCTTGTTTTTTGAAAACATTTTTATTGATTTTTGTTATCCTGCAAAATTCTTTTTGATTTTCTTTTGAAGAGATCATTTCTTTGAGAAGTGATGATCTTCGGCTTAATTCACTGCCTAGATTTTCTTCTGTTAATTTTCCCCTAAGATGTCTTACTTCTTTTTCCGTAAGACCCAAAAATTTGTAAAGATATATTGTTTTGATATCTTCCCAGTCGAGTTTCCTTTTTAATAACTTAGCTTCTTCACGAAGTGATTCAACTTTATCTTGAGTTTCAAGACTTCTTCTTTCGCTTTGTAACGATTCGGCAAGAAGTCTCTGGATTAAAATTCCGAAGGAAGACATAATTTCCTTTTGAATTTCGAGAAGAAATTCCTCAGTGTCAACTACTTCATCTAGAATTGAATTATAATGTCCCTCAGTTTTTATTGCGGGGGGAACTTCTTTCATGATTTTTTCAATTTCGCCTACTTCCTCGTTATATATTTGCGGGTTGTTGTCGATTGCTTTTATAATATTCTTTATAGCGTCTGATTTTGAGATAATATATTTACTGGTCCCCGGTTTAAGGTTTCTTTCTTCTGAAAGTCTTCTGAAGGCGGAACCCGTTGTTTCACCTTCGGAACAATATTTAGAGAAAAAGTAGTTTATAGCACTTGCTTCTTTTTTAGATAGATTAATAATCCCATTTGTTCTTTTAATCCCATTTGTTCTTTCCAGTGTTGCTACGGTGTCTATCAAAGTTGGTAAAATAGCTTTGATATTCTTGTTTGTAATTCCATCTTCTCCTTCCAGTTCTTCTTTTATGTTTTTTGTAGCTTGTTTAAATAGTCTGGCAGAATTTTCGGTAATGTTTTTTAGGGCCCAGAGCTTGGGAATAATGTGAATTTCAAGAAACTCAGCAAATGCTATTTTATTTGTTCCAAATTCTGACTGATATTCTTTTAGAAAAGTAATTTGACAACTGTCATTTCTCGCCTCCTGAATACTTTTGGTAAAAAAGTCATAAAGTTCTTTGATAGCTGTTGCCGGATTCTTTAGCTGTTCGTTTAGTTTTTTTTGTATAACTCCAATACTTGTTTCCAGGTTGGTGATATTCAGCCATCTTTTTTCGTTATTCTTTGCAGAAATAATATCTATTACTTCCATTGGTTGAAAAACCCACTTCAGACCTGCTTTCAGCATTGTTGACTGAGTGATAAAAGCAAAACTATCTTCCGACTCTTCAAGAATCTTTAAAACTGCTTCGGAAGCCTTGCCGAGTTTTATGGGCTTAGGTTCCTTTTCTCTAATTACCGTTTCATCATCATTTCCTATTGGTTTGTCTTTTGGTTTATCCATCTCTTTTCGAATTCTTGTTCTTGTGTCTAATCGGCGAGGTGCAGGTACTGTTTCCTGTTCCTCTTCTTCTAGTTTTCTTCTCATGGTATCTTCTGTTACCATTTTTGTTGGCATGGAGGAAAGATCGGTAGGGGGAATGTTATTGGATGGTTGAGTAATTTTACTATCCTTTAGCCGTGGAGAAAAAAGGGCGGTGACTTCTTCTTTAGTACCCTCTTGAATATTTTTATTTTTTTTAGCTTCCTCAGCTTGCCTAGCTTGCCTCTTAGCTTCTTCCACATTTTCAGTTTTATCGAAGCTTTTGAACGGATCCTTTTCTCCTGAGGATTCTCGCGGGATTATCTTTGTTTCTTCGGTTCTGCTGGCATCATCTTTTTCTTCCGGTTTTTTATTCTCAGGCTCTTGATTTTTGTCGGATTTTTCTGATTCTTGTGACATGGGAAAGAAGGTTATTTTTTATAAAGGGTTCAAGATTATACCTTTATGTTCTCTGATGTCAACCAGTAATTGTGCTTTTTTAGCCTATATTTCATGGAATTCTATGATGTTTTTTCCGATGCGTATTTTGTTACCTTCCTTGATCCCCATTTTTTTGAGTTCCTTCTGGATTCCCATTTTTTTCATGACATCATAAACGCGAAAAACCGCTTCGTGATTTTCCAGATCGGTCATATCAACAAGGCGTTCAATTCGTTTGCCGGTAACCCGGTAAATACCTTCTTCGATTTTTTCCGTTGAGAAATAGTGAGGATTTTCCAGGTGAGGGCGGAAGGTCTTCTTAGGTTGTAGGTTGTAGGTTGTAGGTTGTAGTGACTCATAGTCTTTTAGTTGTGCAAGGGTCTGGCTGAGGAGTTCTTTTAAGTTTTGATGGGCAATAGCGGAAATGAAGAAGGGGTTTAGTTTCTTAAGTTTTTTCTTTAAGTCTTTTAGCTGATTTTCTGAAATTGCGTCAATCTTGTTGACGGCGATAATTTGAGGTTTTTGAGCAAGGTCGGGATTGAAAAGTTTTAGTTCTTTGTTGATGAGTGTGAAGTTTTTAAGTGGATCAGTTTCTGAAGTGGGGTCGATGAGATGAATGAGAATTTTGGTTCTTTCAATGTGTTTAAGAAATTCATGACCCAGGCCTTTGCCGTGATGAGCTCCTTCAATAAGACCGGGAATATCGGCAAAAACCACTTCGCGATTATGAATTTTGGAAACGCCGAGGTGGGGGATGAGAGTGGTGAAGGGATAACCGGCAATCTTGGGTTTGGCATTGGAAATGACGGAGATAAGAGTGGATTTTCCACAGGAGGGCATGCCGATGATGGCTACATCAGCGACAAGTTTTAGTTCCAGTTTTAGCTCGAAAAATTCGCCTTCTTCGCCCTTTTCAGCAAACTTGGGAGCCTGGCGAATGGATGATTTAAAATGAGCGTTCCCGTATCCTCCCCGTCCCCCCCGGGCGGCGACAAAGCTGATGTTTTCAGAATTA